>JAGLWJ010000062.1 GCA_023133475.1 Phycisphaerae bacterium
TACCCGTTCCACTGGATTGACGCGGTGTATGCGTCGCAGGGCGGGGAGGATACACTGATCGCCAGCGCGCTTCAGATGCTGCCGTTGGCGGCGTCGCAGGAGCGTGTGGTTTCGTTGGATGTGACGATTCCGAGTCACTTCATTGGCGAGTATCAGCTTTACGTGGTAGCCGACATCGAAGACAACCTCTACGAGAGCGGCCCTGCCTCGAACAACACCGCCGATGCCCCGAACACGACCACCGTCACTCAGCCGGAGCGTGCCAACCTGGTGGTGACGGACATTGTCGTTTCGGCTGAAGCGGACACGGTGACATGGCAGGTGACCAATACCGGCATTATGTCGGTTGAGGGATTCTGGTATGACCGGGTTGTGGCGGTGCCGGAATCCGGTGGTGATGAGATCGTCATCGGCACCTACCTGCGGACCACGTCGGTTGGTGCGGGCGGTTTTTATGAGCGGACCGAATCAATCTCGCTGGATACGGATAACCCGGCGTTGCACGGCGAGTACCGGATGGTGGTGACCACGGACTACACCGACTTGATCAACGAAGGCCTCGGCGCCGGCGAGACCGACAATACCGCTATCGACGACGAGACCTTCACCGTCACATATATTGCCCGCCCGAACCTTGTGGTGACGGATATTGTCATCTCGGCGGGCGAAGAGGAAGTAACCTGGAAGGTGACCAATACCGGCGCGGTGGCGGCACAAGGCTCGTGGTCTGACCGGGTGGTGGCTGTGGCGGAAGTCGGCGGCCAGGAAATCCTCCTTGGCGAGTACTCGCGGTCCGGCCCGTTGGCAGCCGGTGCGTTCTACGAGCGAACCGAGCCGATCGCCGGCTTGGATACCGATGACACGAACATGCATGGTGCCTATCGGATGACGGTGACCACGGATTACCACGACACGGTCTACGAAGGCCCCACCGGTGATGAGAATGACAATACCACCATAGATGACGAGACCTTTACGATCACATATCCTGCCCGTGCGAATCTGGTGGTGACGAATATTGTGATTTCGTTGGAGGAGGCAACCTGGAGGGTGACGAACGAGGGCACTGCGCCGGCGGATGGTTCCTGGTGCGACCGGGTAGTGGCGGTGTCGGAGGAGGTCCCCGGCCAGGAACTCGTCTTTGGGGACTACTGTCGGTCCACGCCGCTGGCGGTGGGCGATTTCTACGAGCGGACCGAGCCGATGGCGAAGGTGAACAATCCGGCGCTGTACGGTTTGTACCGGCTGGAGGTGACAACGGATTACCACCAGGCGGTCTATGAAGGCCCCACCGGTGAAGAGGGCGACAACACCACCGCTGACGATGAGACGTTCACGATCGCTTACTCCGACTGCCCGAACCTGGTGGTGACGGATATTGTCATTTCAGTGGACGAGGACGAGGTGACCTGGACGGTGACAAATGTCGGCACTGCCCCGGCGGAAGGTTCCTGGTCCGATCGGGTGGTGGCGGCGCCGGAAGCGAGTGGTGGCGAACTCCTCGTCGGCGAGTACTTGCGGTCCGGGCCGTTGGCAGCCGGTGAGTTCTACGAACGGACGGAGCCGATCAGCACCCTGGATACCGATGACACGGGCTTGCACGGTGAATATCGTCTGGTGGTGACCACGGATTGCACCAACACGTTCAACGAAGGTTTTGGCGCGGGCGAGACCGACAACACCACCATCGACGATGAGACTTTCACGATCACATACATCGACCGCCCGAACCTGGTGGTTACCGACATCGTGGTCACGTCGAACGGTGTGAGCTGGACCGTGACGAACCTTGGCACGGACGTTGCGAATGGTTCGTGGTGTGACCATGTGGTGGCGGTTTCCGAAGTGACGCCAGGCCAGGAGGTTGTCTTCGGCACCTACTGCCGGTCCGCTACGCTGGGCGTGGGTGATTTCTACGAAGCCGGCGCGGCGATGGTCGAGGTGGAGGAGCCGGCACTGCACGGCGAGTACCGCCTGAAAGTCACCACGGATTGCAACAGTACGCTCAACGAGGGTCTCACCGGCGGCGAGGACGACAATACCACGACCGACGACGATACGTTCATGATCACACCTCCTCCGCGCCCGAACCTCGTGGTGACGGATATTGTCACTCCGCCGGACGACCTGATCGAGCAGCCGTTGCAGTTGCGCTGGACGGTGACCAACACCGGCGATGCCCCGGCTACCGGTTTCTGGTCCGACCGGATCGTTTTGGTTTCCGAGGCGAGCGGCGGGCAGACCTTGCTTGGCTACTATGCGGACTACGTGTCTCTTGGTGCCGGCGAGTTTTACGAACGGGTCATAACGACGACATACCCATCCGAGCCGGGTGAGTATCGTATTATGATAGTCACGGATTATGACGGTGCGATTAACGAGGGGCTTTGCGGCGGCGAGGCGGACAACACCACGCTCGATGACGGGACGTTCAACTCCACGACCTACATGGTCACGGTGGTGACGGACCTGACCGAGGGGTTGGCCGGCACTGCGATACCGTTGTACGGGCAGGCATTGTCGTTGAATCCGGGCGAGCCGCTGCCCAATGCCCCGATCCTGGTCGGGGTGAAGTTGCGTGACACGTTACGGACACTGCCGGCGACGACCGACCAGGACGGCAACTACGCAATGACGTTCTTCCCCCTGCCCACCGAGGGCGGTCGATACCGTCTAATCGCCGGCCCGCCGTCGAACCTGGACCCCGCCCAACAGGACGTGTTCGTATTGTGGGGCATGAAAGCCGACCCGCGGTACAAGATGGAGCTGGTCTATCCGGGCACCCCGGTAGCCGGTCAAATCTCACTGGTCAACCGCGGCGATGTGACGCTGACCGGTCTGGAGGTTACGGTCGGCAGCACTCCGGATTGGCTGGACGTTCAGGTCGAGCTTGGCGGTGACATGTTGTGGCCGCTGGGTTCGGTGCCGGTCTATTACATATTGTCGGCAACCGGTGGCGGGTCCGGCAACGTTGCGGTGGTGCTGAACCTGACCAATGCCCAGGGAGCGTCAGCTGTAGGTCAGCTAAATGTGACGGTGGCGTCGCCCAATGTGGCACTTCAGGCCAACCCCACCCAATTGTCCACCACCATGGTTCGCAGCGACCAGACTCTTGTCGAGTTGGAGATCACCAACATCGGTGCGGGCGATGCGACGAACCTGCGCGTGTTCCTCCCGGACACGACGTGGCTGCACAGCGGCTCGACGCGTCTTCCCGATCTGGAGGCGGGCGAGTCGGCGACGGTTCTGCTGCAACTGCTGCCGGATAATGAGATGATTCTGGGCGAGTACAGCGGCAGCCTTACGGTCGGCAACCTGTGGCATCACTACGGCGTGGCGGTTCCGTACCGGTTCGAGCTGGTGTCGAACAAATTGACAAATATTACGGTGCGTGTTGAGGACCAGGCGACGTATTATTCCACGGGCGAGTATTCGCCGGGCGGCCCACTGGTCTCCGGCGCGATGGTTCAACTGGTGGCCCCGGAGACCAACGAGGTGGTGGTCGCAGGCACGACGGCTGGGGATGACCCCATCGAGTTCTACGGCCTGACCGAGGGGTTCTACACGTTGCGCGTCGACTCAGAGGATCACGCCAGCTACCGAGAGACCATCCTTATCGAGGAGCAGGGCGAGAACGAGTTCACCGCGTTCATCCCACATGAGACGATTACTTACACCTGGACGGTTGAAGAGGTTGAGTGGGAGGATGTGACGCTGATCACGTTGGAGGCGGTCTTCGAGACTGCGGTCCCCATGCCGGTGATCACGGTTGAGCCTCCGCTGGTGGACCTTGCCCAACTGGAGGATGATGTCACCCAGATTGATTTTATAGTGCGAAATGAGGGCTTGATAGCCGCCGAGGGCGTTACGCTGAACTTTGGTGAGCATCCGCGATGGCTGATCACTCCGCTGGTCGGCGATCTTGGTGACATGGAATCGACGGCGGAGCGTGTTGTCCCGGTGTTGTTCGAGCGGACGTCGCACACTGCTGATGGCCCGGGTCAGATTCCCGCCGGTGTGGACTGGTCGCTGTTATGTATTGTGACGCAGTTCTTCCGCACGCCGATCTTTATTATCGACGCGGTCCCCAACCCCGGCCCCGGCTTCTCCGGCGGCGGCACTGGCGGCACCGGTGGCACCGGTGGCACCGGCGACACCGGCGGCACTTCCGGCTGGTATAGCGGCGGCTGGTATGACAGCGGCGGAGGAGGAGGCGGCAGCGGTTACGGCGGCAGCGGGCCCGGGGGCGGCGGGGATAGCAGTTGGCCCGGGTGGTACAGCGGCGGCGACCAGGGCAGCTTCGACCATCCATACTCCATCCTGCCCGAGTGGTCCCCCATAATCGAATGCCTGCCGTGCGATCCGGATAATTTCGATCCGGAGACCTTCCTGTCGGTGGATGTCTCTCCGGTCTTCTTCCCCTTCGAGACAGCGGTCGAGGCGTACATCTTCGGCCAGACCGGCGGATGGGTTTCGGCGGACGTCGAGCTGACCGCCGGTGGGACCCTGCAAACCTGCTGCACCGACGCGGGCGAGACCGGGATCGAAGTGTCGGGCAGCGCCGGCGCGTCGCTCGAACTAAGCCTCAACAATACCAGCTTCGACTATCATTACGAGGACTCCTTCAGTGCGATCGAGTTCGACATGGGCGGGACCAACGGTGTCAAGGCGGTGTCTTTCGACATATCGGCGGACTTTGTGGCCGGCCTGGTGGTCACCGGCGGCGGGTCGATAACCGCCTCAGCCACCGGCGGCGGGTGCCGCGATCCGCACGTCGATCTGGATGGTTCGATCTGGGTCAGTGGTTTTGTGGGCGTGCAGTCACAGGGCACCATGTCGGTTACTGCCCTGACCGGTGAAGTAGGTTCACTGTCTTACGTTGTCTATGCCGGGTTCGAGTCCGGTGCGAACGCCGGGTTCCACCTTGACGACAGCGGTGAGCTGACCGGCCAGGCCTGCTTCGAGGGGGCTTACGTGATGATCGACGTCCATGCCACCTTGACCATGCTCGGCAGCACGACCGAAATCGTCCTGATCCCCTGCACCGACTACTTCTTCCTCGACCCCGTGGGCGAGTGTGGTGACATTGCCTGCCCCGGAGGCGACCGGGCCAATTATCAACCGTCACCGGACCTGGAGCCGCATCGCCGCCAGTTCGCCAGTGCCAGCCGCGAAGTCCACGAGCGGTTGCGCGAGATCGCGCCAAGTCATGCCTACCGCTACGAGATGCGATCGGCCAACAGCAGCCGCGACGCGGACGACATCTGCGCGAAGGTCCGGCTGCAAATCGAGCAACAGGCGGTGATCACCCGCACCGGGTTCCGCCCCAAGCTGGAGATCGAGAACCCCGACCCGCTCGTGGACGTCGAGGGCGTCTTCGTCAGCTTCAACATCCGCGATACTGAAGGTACTGTTGTTAACGAGTTGTTCGCGATCGGCAATCCGGAGCTTGTCAGCCTGACCGGCGTTGACGGCAGCGGTGTGCTCGGTGCCGCAAGCAGCGGCCAGGTCAGCTGGCTGGTGATCCCGCGGACCGAAGCGGCCCCGACCGAGCCGACCGACTACTTCGTCAGCGGCATCTTCTCCTACATCCAGGGCGGCGAGAGTGCCACCATCCAGCTCGAACCGGTGCTGATCACGGTCAAGCCCGACCCCAGCCTGATAGTGAAATACTTCTGGCAGCGGGACGTGTTCAGCGACGATCCGTTCACTGAAGAGGTCGAACCGTCAGAGCCGTTCTCGCTGGGGTTGTCGATGACCAACCAGGGCTACGGCGAAGCCTGCAACGTGCGGGTGACCTCCAGCCAGCCGAAGATCATCGAGAACGAGCGAAGCCTGCTGATCGACTTCGAGTTGATCGGCACGGAGGTTGGGACCGATGAGTTCAACCCGTCGCTGAACATCACCCTGGGCGACATCGGCCCGAGTGAGACAGTGGTGGCACGATGGTTGATGACCTCGACCTTGCAAGGGCAGTTCACCGAATACTCGGCTGAGTACGAACACATCAACCCGCTGGGTGACCCGACTCTGTCAGCCATTGACAGCGTTGAGATATTCGAGCTGATCCACGTGGTGCGTGCGGAGGACCCGGTGGACGATTTACTCATGGACTTCATGACCAACCAGGTCGAATATCCTGACGATCTGCATGAGAACCCCGAGGACCCCGACCGCAAGGACCTGCCCGACACGGTGCACCTGAGCAACGGCCAGGTGGAGCAAGTCACCCCGGTGATCGATGCCACGGTGACCCCGTTGACCGCGACCAGGGATGACCAAGAGCAGTTCGAGGCTCAGGTGACCGCGAACATGCCGTCGGGATGGGCGTACATCAAGGCGCCCGACCCCGCCAACGGCAACTACCAGCTCATGCGGGTTGAGCGGTCTGACGGTTCGGAGTTGGTGATGGAGTTCAGCGCCTGGCAGACGGACCGGACGTTCCGTGAAGGCGATGAACAGCCGTTCCGCCAGCATCGCATCCACCTGTTCGATCGCGGCGGCGACGGGTCGTACACGCTTCTCTACGGTGCTCGTGATGATGAGTGCGAGGTTGGCCCGGGAGACCTGGACTGCAACCAGAACGAGATAGCCGATCGTTGCGAGTTGGATGGCAACGACTGCAACACCAATGGCATCCCGGACGATTGCGATATCGCAGCCGGCACATCGTTGGACATCAACACCAACAATATCCCGGACGAGTGCGACCCGGCATTCGGCGAACTGCTGCTCTCGACCGGCGAAGAGCCTGATGCGTTGTGCCTGAGCAGCAACGGCAGCTTCGACGTGATTCTGGAGGTGGCTGAGTTGGATTATGCCATCAACGGCGTTCAGGCGCTGATTCATTATGACCCGGTGCACCTGTCACTGACGAGCATCACTCCTGCCACCGGCTGGCAGTTGATCATCCCTGCCGGAGCCAACCCCGATCCTGACGGTGACGGGAATCTGACCTGCGCGTTGTATCTGCCGGCTGGTGAGATGTCCAGCAATGGCACGGTAGCCACTTTGCTGTTTAGTTCTCTTATCGAGGGTGCGACGGAGGTGACCTTCCAGGGCGATGCCGCCCCGTTCCACACCAAGCTGACCCGTGCCGTGGACAGTTCGACGATTCTGCCGGACAAGTTCGACACCGGGACGATCAGCGTCGACTCGACGGTAGCGACGGCGAGCAGCAACAGCCCGGTCTGCGAGGGTGACACCATCGAGTTGTACGGCGGCCCGGACACGGGGTCTAATGGGCCATACACGTATTCCTGGGTTGGCCCGGACAACTTCAGCTCCACCGACCAGAACCCGGTCATCCCCAACGCCGCGTTGGCGATGAACGGCCTCTACACGTTGACGGTGACCAATGCCAGCGGGTGCGAGTTTGTCGCGCAGGCTGATGTCACTGTTGAGTTGTGCCTGGTGGTCGCATTGGAGATCGAGGGTTTGATCGGCGAAGCCGGCGAGTATGGCTCCACGACGGGTTGGCCTGCCGGCGTGCACGTTGATCGTGAGGTGACTTTCGTGTTCACGGATTGCACGGGTGCCACGGAGTCGCACACGCTCCCGGTGACGTTCACGGCTGACACAGGCAACAACAAGGGTGTCGGTAGTATGACGTTTACCGGTTTGGATGCCGGTTTCGATTGGCTCAGCGTACAGGAGGGCCACACGCTACGTAAGCTGGTTGCGGTGGATTTTGTGACCACGCTGGCTGACAGTGTGACGGTCTTCTTGCCGTCGGGCGACTTCCACACGGTGTTGGTGGCTCAGGACAACATGGTTGACATCACGGACTTCTCGATATTGGCATCGAGTTGGGAGACGGTGATCGGTGCCGACGAGAGCACCGGCGGCGACGCCACCGGCGACGGCTACCACAACGCCGGCGATTTCGCGTTGATCCAGCCGAACTTCCTGATGTTCGGCGACGAGGCCAATGGTTGCACTAAGCTGCTAAGCGATGTAGGTCGTGTTCCACCCGCCGCGCTCCAAGTGGAGGTGGCATCCCGGACCCCGCGTGCCGGCATCAGCGTGTCCGAGTTGAGTTTGACGGTAGCCCACGCCGATCGAGCAGACCTCGACGGCAACGGCGTTGTTGACGCCCGAGACATCCGAGCATTCGCCCGTCGGCACAA
>JAGLWJ010000620.1 GCA_023133475.1 Phycisphaerae bacterium
GGTCTCGGTGGGCTCGATCATCAGGCAATGCATGATCGGAAAACTCATCGTCGGCGGATGAATCCCATAGTCCAACAGCCGCTTGGCAAAGTCCACCTCCCGAATGCCTAAACTCTCGAAGTCGGGAATGGTGACAAACTCGTGGGCGTATGGCCCGGGGAAGGGGATCGGATAGCGATGCCTGATCCGTGCCGCGATATAATTAGCCGCCAGAACCGCCTTTTCCGCAACGTTTTTGAGCCCGTCATGACCCAGGGAGCGAATGTAAGCGTAGGCTCGCACCAATATGCTGATCTGCCCGTAAAACGACCGCACCCTGCCGATGGACCGGGGGCGATCGTGATCCCAATAGAAGGCCCCGTTGTCTCGTCTGGCGATCTGGGGGGTGGGCAGGAACGGCACCAGATGCTCCGCCACCGCCACCGGGCCTGAACCGGGCCCACCGCAACCGTGCGGCGTGCTGAAGGTCTTGTGCAGGTTGTAGTGCATGACATCAACACCGACGTCGCCCGGGCGGGCAATGCCCAACACGGCGTTCATGTTGGCACCGTCGAGGTAGAGTTGAGCCCCCTTGGCGTGCAGGATTTCGGCGATGTCGGCTATTTGCCCGTCGTAGATTCCGACGGTGCTGGGGTTGGTGATCATCATGGCTACGGTATCCTCGTCCACCGCCGCCCGGAGGGAATCGAGGTCCATCAGCCCGTCCTTGCGCGACTTCACCGTAACCACTCTACAGGCACAGATGGTGCAAGTGGCAGGGTTGGTCCCGTGAGCGGTATCGGGCGTAAGCACCTTGCGGCGCACTTGGCTTTGCGACCGATGATATGCGCCGATGATCATCAAGCCGGTCATCTCGCCGTGGGCCCCGGCAGCCGGTTGAAGCGTCACGTCCGCCAGCCCGGCAATCTCCGCCAGATCGGCCCGCAACCGGTGGAGCAACTCGAGCAACCCCTGCACATCCTCGTCCTGCTGATAAGGATGCAACTCACAGAATCCGGGCAAAGCCGCCGCCCGCTCGTTCACCACCGGGTTGTACTTCATCGTGCAACTGCCCAGCGGGTAGAAGTTCTCGTCGATGCTGAAGAGGCGACGGGCCAGACCGGTGTAGTGCCGGGTGAGTTCCATTTCGCCCAGCTCCGGCAGCGGTGGTGGTTCCTTGCGCAGGCAATCCGCCGGCAACACGGCAGGCCGATCAGCCGGCGGAACATCACAAACCGGCAACCCAACGGCGGAAGCACCGGTCGAACCCCGGTCGAATAACAGGGGAAAAGAACTCTGAGCACCGGTGGTCTCATCGATGGGCGTCGTCATCATTGCGTTCCTTTGTCTTGGAGGCGGGGCTTGGCCCCTTTTTTGCCGGTTCACCATATCGCAAGCGTGCTTTCAGAGCAAGGGCCGCTCCGGGTGTGACCATGTTTGGTGGTGGCAGGCTTGCGCCAGGCTCGGCGTTTATGCCGGGTATTGGAGCGGTTGCCTTTGCATCACGGGTTTACTGAATGTTTACCGAAACTCGAAACTAGCTCCCTGTTACATCGCGCGGCGGGTGAAACCCGCCCTACATGCTCGGCGGCTGGCATCCATGCCAGCCGCCGAGACCTCTTGATTATCGTTTTATCGCCTTGATTATCGTTTTATCGCCGTCTGCCTCCCGCCGTCGCCAGAACGCCGGTAGTTAGCAGAAGCAGCGACGTGGGTTCGGGAACCAAGTTGACGGTGACGTCCAATTCGTCGTTACCGCACGAAGGCCTCCAGTGGACAGATTCGATGGTTGCTCCGTCGAACAGGCTGACATCGAAGGACAACTCGATGATCGCGTGCTGGGTGGTCACCGAGTCGGCGGTGAAGACGTAGTCGGCAATACCCACCAGGGTGCTCGAATCGTCGATTTCAAATTGGGTGGGCTGCTTGGGGGAGATGGGGTCCAGCAGCCAATCAACATCGGCCCATATCGACCCCGCGGTTTGCAGCGGGTTGGCGTCCTCGTAGTGCTCGGTCCAGCCGTGCTTCTTGAGCGTGTACGTCGAGCCGGTATCGCCCGAGGAGATCATCAGCCCGGGTTCACCCCCCATCCCTCCGCCGACTTCAATAGCGTAGGTGCCCTGGTCGGTCTCGATGCGGATGTCGCCGGGGGCATACCTCACAAAGCCGTTGTCCGGGCGCTGGCCGGTGACGATGGCCAAAAACAGGCTGCCTTGCTGGTATGCGACCGTCATCAACTCGGCGTCATAGTTCTGCCCACCGTAGTTAGGCCCGAGAAGCCCCCCGTCACCAGCCAGGTCATTCTGATCCTCGGCGTAATAGTCCAACAGCCCTATGCCTGGGGTGAAACTGAACCGCGTCCCGTTGTTATCGGCGACGGCAACGCCCCAATCGCTCAAATCCCCATCCACCATAAGTGGGGCACCCAAAACCGGCACCCACCCACCTGCCATCACGATCATACCAACTAATACATGTTTAATGGACATACGCTCTTTCCCTCCTTATTAACGTTTGTGAGAAACCCGAACCGGTTGGCGGCCCGGCGTCGTCTCACGCTCTCTCACTCAAATACAGGCCGGAAAAGCGATAGGAATGGTAAGCTCTCTCTCCACCGCTTGACCCCAGTTGCGCTGCCGATCCCCGGCAGTAATCACTGCGACAACGCATCTCTTCAGGGCATCGGTGGTATCGGTTTCGTGAGCGAGGTGTGCTCCGCGATGCTCTGAAGTCTGACCAACTTTAGGAGCGGCGCGGCGGGCAAGTCAAATCCGCCTTCCGGTTATCCCAAGAGAAAATCTGCCGGACCGATAGAATCAGCCGAAAGCTATCAGCCGTCAGCTATTAGTTATCGTAGCCCGGATATTTCACCGCGGAGCACGCAGAGACCGCAGAGAGATGAGAGGTAGGGAGTTATCGCAATCAGCGTTGAACA
>JAGLWJ010000621.1 GCA_023133475.1 Phycisphaerae bacterium
GGGGATGCCCCGGCCCGTCGCTGCCTGTAGGGGTGGCTCCCACCACTGGCGAACGGTCTGTTCGGGATATTCGTGTCTTGCTGGCGGTTTCGCAATCCGACGTGCGCGTGGGCGTATGGGGGGGCTACACCGTCTACAACCACCGTGGTGAACCACTCCGACGAGGCACCAACCTGCCCTGGGTGATCGTCTCAAGCGACGGCGGTGTGGTGCTGGGTGATGATCCGCTGGAAAGCACGTGGGTCAAGATCGTTCCCGAGCAGAGTGGGACGATTGTGGTTTCCGAGCAGACTTCGACTGGTTGGTCGCTATTGCGGCGGTTTGGCGGGTCTTTGCGTTTGCTGGCCCAGGAACACGGGACCGTGAAGGTCATTAACCTGGTGGACGTGGAGACGTACACCGCCGGCGTGCTTCCCGGGGAAATCTATCCGGGCTTCCACCGGGAGGCTTTTCGGGCTCAGGCCATCGCCGCCCGCACCTATGCCCTCTACGAGATGAGCATAAACCGGCATAAGGACTACGACGTGGTTGCCACCGAAAGCTCCCAGGTTTACCAAGGGGTATCCGACACCGCAGTCTATCACAAGGCCTGGGCAGCGATTGATTACACTCGGGGCCTGGTTTGCACCTGGGCCTCGCCGGAGGGCGAGCGCATTTTCTGCACTTACTTTTCGTCCGCCTGCGGTGGGGTGACCCAAAGCGTGGCGGACGGAAAAGGGCGGCACAACATTCCACCACTGGCGGGCGACGTGCGATGCGACTATTGCCGGATCGCCAAGGGCGAAGCTTATCGTTGGAAGCAGCGGTCCATTTCGCTCGAGGAATTGAGCTCGCGGGTTGCCCGGCGATACCCCCAGGCTGCGGAGTTGGGCAGGTTTGTGGATGTATGTGTGGTGCGGAAATCTGCCGGTGGCCGGGCGCTGCGGATTCGCCTGATCGGGGACACCGGGCGGTCTTTCGAGTTGCCCGGCGAAAACTTCCGCCTGGCGGTCGGCTCGCGCGTTATGCGCAGCACGAACTGCCGCATTCGCGTCGCCGACGATGCGGTGCTATTCGAGGACGGCAAAGGCTTCGGTCACGGGATGGGGTTATGCCAGTGGGGGATGGAGGGGCAGGCGCGGCAGGGACGAACCGCCGCCCAGATTCTTCGCTTCTACTATCCCCAGTCGCACCTGACCCGCGCGTATTGATTGTCTAAATCAGTACCGCGACCGTAAGGGAGCGGCCAATTCAGTAATATAAAAAAGAGGCCCGGCGGGGTAGACCGGGCCTTGGGGAAACCGTCCGAAGGGGGATCGGACGGTAATCGTCAACACTATGTCACTTAAAGCCGCCATGCACTTGACGGGAACTTTATACACCCAATTGTAGCAGAAAACAAACCATGTGTATACCGGAAAATAGGCTGGGCGGCAAATGTGTGGCAAGTTTTGCCGGGGAATATGTAACATTTTGCGGTGCAATGTGTTACGGCGGCGGGTGGCGGGTGGCATGGTCAAGGACCACCCTCGATAACGTTACGATTTGCCCGATGACCTTTCGCGGTGGTTCTTGACCATGTTCTGCGCCGCACGCTTTCGCGCAGCGTGCATATGGCCGGCCTGTTGTACCGCCGGCAT
>JAGLWJ010000622.1 GCA_023133475.1 Phycisphaerae bacterium
TGGCCAATGCGATCGGAAACACCAAAGCCACCGCCGCGTTGTTGGTGATGACCTCGGTAAAGAACGTTGTGATGGCGTAGATGCCCACCAGTGCCAACCATGGGTTCTGCCCTGCCACCTTGAGCACGGTCTCGGCGATGGCTTGGGCGGCACCGGTCTTGTCCAAAGCCCGGCCTATGCCAAGCGCCGCGGCAATGACGAGAAGAACCGACCAGTCCACGCTACGGCGGGCGGCGACGGGTGAGCAGCAGCGAGTGATGAGCATAAGCCCGGCAGCGAGCATCGCAGCCACGAGCATGCTTACCCATCCCATGGAGGCAGCGATGACCATCGCGGCGAGAATGAGCGTTGCAGCCCATGCCTTGTTATGACGGCGCGGGCTGGAGTCCTCGACGGCGCTGACCAGGAAGAAGTCCGGCGAGTTGCGTTGCTGAGTGGCGAACGAGGGGTGGGCTTCGAGCATGAGCGTATCGCCGGGACGAAGCGTGATGTCGCCGATTTTGGCCTTGATGCGCTCCCCGTTCCGGGCAACGGCGATCACCACCGCGTTGTAGAGGGTGCGGAAGCGACCCTCGCGGATCGTCCGCCCTATCAGCGGGCACGTGTTGGAGACGACCGCCTCGATAAGACAACGCTGATGCCGGGGGGCGTCGAGCTTGAAGACGTGATCAGTGGCAGGCACCAGCCCGCGAATCTTCTGAAGGTCCTTTATCGACTCGACGATCCCAACGAAAACCAGGCGGTCATGAGCCTTAAGCCGTTGTTCGGGGCCTACGGCGGGCAACACGTCCCCGCTCCGGTTGATCTCCATGAGGTAGGCACCGGGAAGTTGACGCAATCCCGCGTTGTCGATCGACTTGCCCACCAGTGGGCTGTCGGGCTCCACCAGCATCTCCATGGTATACTCGCGAGGGTTCTCCATTTTGCTGGCCACCGGGCGGCGTTCCGGGACCAGGCGGGCGGCAAAGAATACCAGATAAACCGCCCCCACCAATGCGCAAGGAAGACCCACACGAGTGATCTCGAACATCCCCAAACCGGGCAGGTCGGTCTCGGCGATGATCAGCCCGTTGACCACCAGATTCGTGCTCGTGCCGATAAGGGTGCATGTCCCGCCCAGAATCGCGGCATAGCTCAGGGGAAGCATGAACTTCGAGGCGCTTAGGTGAAGCCTCTTGGACCACTCGTTAACCGCCGGAATGAGCATTGCCACCACCGGCGTGTTGTTCAGAAAGGCACTTAGGACTGCTGCCGGGCCCACGATCCGCAACTGGGCACCGATAAGCGACCGAGGGCGCCCAAGCACTCGCCGGGCCAACCAGTCAATACCACCGGTCTCGCGCAAACCCACCACCACGACGAAGAGCACCCCCACCGTCACGGGGCCGGAGTTGCTAAGCCCGCCCAACGCCTCGGCAGCGCTTAAAACGCCAAGACGCCATCCATCGTCGGCGGGCACCGGAAGCACCATCAAAAGGGTGAGCCCACCCAACAAAACCACATCCGCGGCAATGCGAGTGAAGGCAAGCAGGCCGATTATCAACGCCACTATCAGCAATGTGATCCAAGCGTCAAATCCCACGGCACAACTCCGCCAGCCTCGCTCCCGCAATGCCCCACGAGCGGTTTTGAATATACCGTATATGTTAGGGCTTGTTGAAGGTTTGGTCGAGAGCGAAGTCTATCGGAGCCTGAATTATCGCCGACAGCGCACTGCTTACACCGTCGGTCATCCCCTCCTGCAAAGAGTCCTCCAGCGAGCAGCCGGCCAAGCACATGCCCGACGCCAACAAAAGGGCCACAAGAATCTGTTTGCATGTTCTCATGCTTGTTATTCTCCATTCTCAGAAATGTAGGGCGGGTTCCACCCGCCATGCCACGCCGGGAAGGCGGGTGGAACCCGCCCTACAGCCACACACTCTCAAAAACGTAACGTGGTCTGAACATAAAACAAGTCCGCATCGTCGGCTGGGCCGGTGTTCTCGAAGAACGCACCCGGGAAAAAGTGCGAGTAACCCATCTCCAACTCCATACGAGGATTTACTCTGTATCGGACCCGCAACTCAAGCTCCTGCCCCACAAAATCGCCGCTGTCACCACGCGGGTCGCGTCGCCCCGGAATAACCCAGGCATCACTGTCACTAGCCAGCCAATATGTGCCATAGGACATATCAATCCGCAGCTTCGACACGGGACGAAAGGTCAGCCGGAGCTTCGGGCTGATGATGTTTTGCCAACCAAAGAGGTCCGACGTCGACGGGCTATGCGTGGCCTGAAATAGCCGATCGTAGCGCTCGCTGAGCCCATCGTCGGGATTGCGGTCTCCACTGGCATACATGGCAGAGACGCTCAGACGCGGCTTCCAGGCGTGCTGGAACGTGTAACCCATTCCCCCGCGAAACGCGAAGGCGCGATGCCGGCGATCACCGTCGCTTCCGAACTGAAAGGCGGTGTCGAAGTCATAGTCCAAGCCCGTGACGCCGATCGGCCCAAAGGCGTGCAGGCCCAGCGTATGTATCTCACGATCAGGCTGCTTACGATCCTTGCGATCCTCGTCGAGAATGAAGTAGTAGGGCTCGAGGGTGATGAATCCCGACCACCGGCGCCACGCCCCAACCAGACCATAGAGCCACCGCTCTTCGTCGGGGTGGTCACGGGCGGTCATGCGGCGCTCCACCGGTTGAACCGCAAAGACATCCACCTGCCAGTCCGCTACGGGCTGACCGAGCCGAAGCCGAAACCCGTCAAAGGCGTTAGTCGTGTTGCGCCAGCGGTTGCGTGCCACCAACCGGCGGTCCAGATACTCCAGCGACATCCGCCCGGCCCGGAATTGGACCGGGTAACCTTCACCGAGGGCGTCCTTGAAGTGCAACTCCGCAAACGCCTGAATGAACTCAGCCTCGTTCACATCGCGGGTCCGATCCGGGAAGTTGCTGTGGAACTGGCGGGAGTCCTGCAACTCGATGCCGAAACGTAGCGGGTCCAGAATGTCCCGGATGCCCACGTAAACCCGCGTTCGCAGCAGGAACTGCTCGTCGTCTGCCAGGTTCGGGCGCCGATAATCGGAGCGATACTCGAAGCGCGTGCGCTGCTCCAGCCCGAACTCCAGCCAGCCCATGTCCTCGAGGGCGGTGATTCCGAACTGGTTCAACGTCTTCACATAGCCGGGCGGTTCGGATTCGAGCCGAACTCCCCAGGCTTTGGATTTGTAGTGGCCTGGCTTCTTTGGTGGGGTATCTTTTTCCTCGATCGGCGGCGGGGTCTGGACCGGCTGGGTCGCCTGTGCCAGGAGCCCGTGACCGGTGACAAGCAACACCACGACAGCCAAGACGACTGTTCGTTGACAATGATAGGCGGCCCGTGTCTCAGTCATCTGCCTGCTCCTTGGGAAGTGCGAATCGAGGCGTAGGGTGGGTGGAACCCACCAACCAGGGACGAGCCCCCGTAGGTCGGGTCCGCAGACCCGACATCTCCCGGCGGTATCGTTGGGAATCCCGAACTTATCTCTATAGTGGAGGATTGCGTTTCTCCGCGCTAGGCCCGGCATTTATGCCGGGTAAACGATGCCTCATTTTGCCCCCTTTCCCTTCCCCCGCCGCCTTTGGCGGCGGGGGAAGGGAAAGGGGGTATTACTTCGCCCTTTCAACCCGGCATAAATGCCGGGCCTAGCGCGACCCGTCGAAGCGCAAAACAAGTGTAGGGCAGATTGAAAACCTGCCGCAATAGGATGGGCGGCCCATGGCTAAAGCGATGGGCCACCCACCGATCAGTACCGCGACCGTGAGGGAGCGGCCAAAGCGGTGTACACCCCCTCTCGACAAGGCAGCTCCCTCACGGTCGCGGCTCTGATCGGATTCTCGTGGTTGGCACCACAATCAGCAAAGCAGCTTAATAAACGCAAGGAGCCCCAGAAAGCACGTAACCACTCCCACACTGGCCCGCATGAACGCCTCCGGAAGCCTGCGCACCGTCAGCGTGGCCATCGGGACCGAAAGCATTGCCCCCACCGTCAACGGGACCGCCAACGCCCAATCCAGGTTCCCGCGCATTACCATGTAGGCTGTCAAGCCGACCAGGCAGGTCAGCCCCTCCGCCAGCGAGGTTATCGCCACCGCTTGCTTCGGGGCTATACCCGAAACGACCTGCCCGCCAGTAACCAGCGGCCCGTACCCTCCTCCGCTAAGCCCTTTGTTGAAGGCTGCCACCGCACCCAAAACGAGCATGTGGCTACGGCGGTACGCCAACCGACGCCGCACCGTTGCCAAAATCACCACGCCAACCGAAACGATAATTGTGGCGATGATGGCCGTCAACCAGAACTTGGGGATGTGCAAGGCAAGCGTCACTGCCGCCACAGCCCCGCATACACTAAGCCCCCCCAGCGACAGGGCGACGCTCTGGACCTTGCGATCCCGCAATAGATCGATGTTGCCGTCGCGATGATGCAGCAACGCCGCGCTGAACCCAGTGATAAACTCGCTCAAAAGCACAGCCGGCACTACTTGCAACGGCTCAAAACCCGCCAGCAGCAACAACGGTGTGAGCGTTGTCCCATATCCCATGCCCAGACTTGAGTCGATATACTCACAAAACAGGGCTGCCAGAAAGATCGCCAGAATCGTTCCAGCCCCCAGCGACGTGGTGAGTTTGGGCAGCAAGTTCCACTGCGGCCAGATTGCTTGCAAGCTCAGCCCCAGCACAATGAGCAGGACAATCGCCGCCCACAGGCGGACTCGCCGGCTGCGACGGCCGTACCTGCCGATCTCGACAACAAAATCCCGCGATTTCTGTTTCCACATGCTTTCTTCTCCTGCCTGCCACCACTGGTGGTGTTATGCCTCCGCTGCTCGGAGCGTAGCCAACCGTAGGGCGGGTTCCACCCGCTACGCCATGCCGAGAAGGCGGGTAGAACCCGCCCTACAACTGCGGGAAAGCGGCGCTTATGGGGATAGGAAGAGCATCTGGTGTGCCAAGCTGCGTTTGGCCTTGATTCACCTTGCCGATCGGCAAGAGAGCGGGATGGGGCGGGTACGTCTACAAGGAAGCCGTTGAATACGACAGACTTGGCTGGCGTATTTGCCGGCGGGCCGTCTTATTTGCTCAATCATCCGGTAGAGCTTGGCCGGCAACCGGAAGCAAGTCTTGCGTGGTGCCCGGGTTAGTTTACCGGTAGAGACTGCTGATGAGGCAGTGAGACTGTCGCCTGTTGATCGAGATAGCCGCCGATTTGCGTGCACATTTCAAAGAGTTGCGTCAACTGAGAGAAAACGTCGTCGAGGAACTGCCCATCGGCGTGAACCCACAGGCGCACCAGCTTACCGGCAGAAAAATACGCGGTTGTATGCCCCAGGTGAACTTTGAGGCACGGGTCCGGTAGGGATGGTTCAACGGCATAATAGTACCGTAGCCCGTTCTGCAACGCCCAACGGATCACTTCCGTGTCGCCCGAATCGGCGGGCGCGGTCCACTGTTGACTTTGACGGTAATGCACCTTTTGAACTCTCCGCACTCCTTGCGGCGGTTCATCTGTTTGGGGTCGTTGCCTTGCCCTCTCCCCTCGGCAGCCTTCAAAAATACATCGAAGAGGACTCCTTTCCTCTTCGACGATGACCCGTTTGCGACGGAACCAGTTTGGCCTGCCACGATCCCGCCAGGCAGTACGAGCCAAGGCGCGGTTGTGGGGGAAGATGACCTGCCGACCTCCATGTCGGCGGAAAGAAGAACTACCTGCGGTAACGCGGCATTCTCCTGTTGTGCCCACTTGCCACTTGTGGATTCGCTAAGGAAGAAACGCCACGATCCCGCCTTGTGCCCGGCTCTCAGCCGGGCTCTGCTATACTAGCTTTGCTAAGTTACTAGCTGCCGACCGACGACAACGCTGGGGGGCGAATGTTAACTCGCAACCACCAACCCCCTTTCCATATTGCCCCACCAATGGGACGAGAAGAATTGAAGTCGTCTCATACCTCAACTCTACACTATATTATCGGTCGAGCAATCGGGGATATCCCCTACATTACCAAAACGCAAACTGCCCAATTAACGGGGTGGGCCAGTGCACACAACATATAGAATGTTTGAGCAACCACCCCACCACACTATGGTTGATAGGGGAAACGCCCCATTTGGCAATCACCTCCAAAGATTTCTAAGTTGCTCCCCTTTCCATCCAGCGTATTTGAACGGAACGCCCCAGCGCGGCCTTCAGTCGCCTCAATCAGCACCGCGACCGTGAGAAATGCGGGCTAAACACCCCGGTGTTGTTGCGATAACCAAATTCTCAATTCTCAATTCTCCCCCTACTTATTGTACTACTTATACATATACTAGCGGTTCTCAGAGAAGCAGGGAGTGCTGAGATGGAGTTTACCACCGATAAAATGTCGCGGGCATCGTTGCGGGCGTTGACCGAGGCGTCGGCAGCCATCAATGCCTCGCTGGACCTGCCGCAGGTGCTGGATACCATCTCCCGCTTAGCCGCTGCAGTGCTCCGGGCGGAGGCAAGCAGCGTCTTGCTTCTGGATAAACGCCGCAACAAACTGGTCTTCGCCGCCGCGTTCGGTGAGCAGGCCAACAGTCTGCTCGGGCAGGAGTTCGACGCCAACCTGGGAATCGCCGGGCAGGTGGCAGCGAGCGGCAAGGCCATCCTGATGCCCAACGCAGCCGCCAGCGATGACCATTACAAAGGCATCGACCAGAAGAGCGGTTTTAGAACCCAAGAGCTGATCGCCGCCCCCATGGTGGTCGACGAGCAGGTTGTCGGCGTGGTGGAAGTGCTCAACTCCATCGAAGATAGGGCATTTCAGCCCGAAGACGTGGACCTGTTGCAGGTCTTTGGCAACCTGGCGGCTATCGGGGCCCGCAACGCCCAAACGCACCAGAAGCTGAAACACGAGAACCTGGGTCTGCGCAAGACGGTAGCAGGCGACCGCACCATTATCGGCAGCTCGGTGCGTTTACAGGAGGTGCTGCGGCTTTGTGACAAGGTGGCGTCCAGCCAGGCCACGGTGCTGCTGCTGGGCGAGACCGGGACGGGCAAGGAGATGTTGGCCCGGTATGTCCACAACGCCTCACCACGTAAGGAGGCTCCGTTCATTGCTATTAACTGTGCCGCCCTGACCGAGACCCTGCTCGAGAGTGAGTTATTCGGGCACGAGAAGGGGGCATTCACCGGTGCGGTTGCTCTGAAGATCGGGCGTTTCGAGATGGCGGACGGGGGCACGCTGTTTCTCGACGAGATTGGCGACATCAGCCAGTCAACTCAAGTGAAGTTGCTGCGAGTCTTGCAGGAGCACGAGTTTGTCCGCGTGGGGGGCACGCGGACGGTGGCATGCGACGTGCGCACCATCGCCGCCACCAACCGCGATCTAAAAGCCGCCATCAGTGCAGGGCGGTTCCGCGAAGACCTGTACTATCGCCTGAACGTTTTTCCGATTCAGCTTCCTCCGCTACGTGAGCGGCGTGAGGATATCCCCACGCTGGCGGAGCACTTTACAGTGCGTTTCAGTCGCCGGCTCGGGCGTGAAGTGCCCCGCATCTCCAATAATGCCCAGGCGATTCTGACCGGGCATCGTTGGCCTGGGAACATCCGCGAGTTGCAAAATGTTATCGAGCGGGCCCTTCTGTTATGCGATGGTGATACTATCGAACCGAGCCATTTGCCCGAAGACATCACCGGCTCGCAGCCCGGCACGTCCCCCGGACAGGGCAACGGGGGCTTGTGGGACTACGAACGGGCCATGATCCTCAAGGCATTGGAAGACGCCAACTGGAACCAGTCGCAAGCCGCCCGGGCTTTGGGGATCAGCCGCGATAACCTCCGCTATCGCGTGAAAAAATACAAAATCAACCGCCCGGGCAAACAGTAGGGCGGGTTCCACCCGCCATGTGCCAAGAAGGCGGGTAGAACCCGCCCTACAACTGCGTTCATAAATTAGGTTCATCCGACTAAAGCGTACTTTGTTTTATGGAGTGCCATGCTCTTGAGCTTGAAGAACTCTGTGTCGCGAAAGCCGTAGGCTTGTCTTTTCATGGTCTTGATCTTGTTGTTGGT
>JAGLWJ010000623.1 GCA_023133475.1 Phycisphaerae bacterium
GATCATGCTCGATATTCGCTACGCTCAGCAGCCGGCAGCCAGTGTTCGGCAGGCCGGCGAAGTGGGGTTTGAGGATTTGCGTCAGGCGTTTGCCGTAACCTTGGCCCGGCGTGGCGGAGTGCGGATCGAACCGGGGCGATGGGCCGTGGCGGAGTTGGCGTTGGCTGAAGGTTTGATCTCCAAATACGCAAGCAAGGCGTGGATCCAACGGAGGTAGGGCGGGTTCCACCCGCCGCACGCTCCGGGGAAGGCGGGTGAAACCCGCCCTACGATTTTGTTGCGGATTCCACTTGACTCTACCGTCTGCCCGGTATAAGAAATCCATTAAAGTAAAGGGCATCTTCCAAAATCCTCCATCGCCGATGGGGGTGCATATATCGCGGGCGTGAGGGAAACAAAATGACCGGTTATAATTTACGAAGACCAAAACCAATCGTTTCAGTGGGAACGTGCGTGCTGGTTTCGATGGTGTGGGCTCATTCCGCAGCCGCCCTCACCTTGGTTGAGACCACCGCCAAAGTGCTGGACACCAATCACTACCAGGTCGAAACCACCGGTGGTTCACAGGCTCACCTGCTTCGGGTGGTTACATCGCTGACGCTACTGGGCTCGGCGATCGACGCGGATGCCTTGTTGGCTGACGGTGAACCGTTGGTGATGACCTGGCGGCGGGATGCCGGTGATGCCGAAGTGATCGATCTGTCCCTGGCGTTGGCAATCGACCGCGCTCCGTGCCATATCGAAGTGACCCTGCGTCGCGGAGATGGGGCACAAACGCCGGTATTCGCTGCGGTGGGAGACGTATCCTCCAACGGGGTGCCTGTCCCTGTCGGGCCATCGCGAGTGATGGTCTTCTTTGACAACCCACTCGGGCCGCTGGACGACATCTATGTCGGCAATGTTCCGTCCGGGGTATCCCTCCGAAGCCAACCCCCGGCATCCTGGGCGATCGACATCTCGTCTTTAGCTGAGGGCGAGCAATTCGACCTCCTCCTGCGAAGCGGAGCACCGGGCGACTTCGACAATGACGGCGACGTGGACCTGTTGGACTACGCGGAATTCCACGCTTGCTTCGAGTCGGGGGAAGCATCGGACTCGTGTAGATTCTTCTTCGACCTCGATGCCGATGACGACCTCGATCTGCACGACTTCTCGATATTCCAATCCTGGTTCACCGGGGCAAACACCCCTGTCTCTTGCGGAAGGAGAAGCCATGAGAATCAGTAACCGACAAAACCAACCCGGTGCAAGGCGACCTGGGATCACTCTGGTTGAGACTGTGGTGCTTTTGGCCTGCCTGGTCGTGGTGGTCCCGCTGCTGATGGCGTCGGTTGGGATCACCGGCCGTCCCAACCGTGAGCGAATGTGCGCGTTTCGCTTGGGGCAGTTGGGAAGTGCCATGTTCCAGTACACTCTCGAACATGACGGCGACCTGCCCGGCTCTCCGGGGACCTCCGGGGCGGAGTTGATCTTCGACTACTGGCAGGCAGAGCCTGATGAGGAGGACATTCCCATTGCCGTCACGCAGATTTGGGATTGGGCGGCACCGTTGGCCAACTATCTTGGCGTCACCCTGGACCAGAATCGTGTGGTGCGTACCGAACAGCTACGCCACGGGCACTACTGGTGCCCTTCAAACGGCATCACGGCGTTCCCTTGGTCTGCTCGTGCACCGGGCAATTGGCAACCCATGCGGATGGTGAGCTATAACTCGATGCGGATGATGTACTACTTCGAGGACAGTGTTCCGCTCGATCCAGCCTTGGAACGGTATGCTCGGGTTGTTGAGGTGGGGTGCGACACTCAGCTTCCCGTTGGCTACCACCCGCAGCTTGGCAACATCGGCCCCCCATCGGAGAAGGTGTTCGTCGCAGACGGTGCCCGGTATCTCACCGTTGATGGGATAAATGACTACGACTATGCCTGGGATGCTTGTTGCGGTGGAATGTATGCCTCGGGCGGCCCGACCCTTCCAGAACAATACCTGCGTTCATACTTTCGCTCGGCGATGTATCCTGAATTTGCCACCCGGGCCTACCGCCATGCCCACGGTGCCACGCTTGGCCTCAACGCCGTGCATTTCGACGGGCATGTTGAGTGGATTAGTGAGTGGGCGTCTCGCCACCCAGCCAAGTGGTTCCCCAGCGGGACGGTGATCCCCTTGTGGGACACCAACCCC
>JAGLWJ010000624.1 GCA_023133475.1 Phycisphaerae bacterium
GGTGGGGCACCCGTGCCGCTCCCTTACGGTCGCGGTACTGATCGCGGTACTGATCGCGGTACTGATCGCGGTACTGATCGCGGTACTGATCGCGGTACTGTCTACTGAGGGATTTTGACTCCTCGTTCTCCGGCGATCTGCTCAGCCTTTTCGTAACCGGCGTCGGCGTGGCGGATGATGCCGGTGGCTGGGTCGGCGGTCAGGACCCGCTGGAGACGTCTGGCGGCTTCGGGTGTCCCGTCGGCTACGATCACCTGGCCGGCGTGGAGAGAATATCCGATCCCTACACCGCCGCCATGATGAACCGACACCCAACTAGCCCCACAGGCGGTGTTGACCAGGGCGTTGAGAATAGGCCAATCCGCGATGGCATCGGACCCGTCCTTCATGCCCTCGGTCTCGCGGTTGGGCGAAGCCACCGAACCACAATCGAGATGGTCACGCCCGATGACGATCGGGGCGGATATCTCACCTTTGGCAACCAGATCGTTGAATATCAGGCCCATGCGAGCCCGCTCACCGTAAGCAAGCCAGCAAATCCGCGAAGGCAAACCCTGAAAAGCCACACGCTCACCAGCCAACCGAATCCAACGACACAGGCTCTCCTTCTCGGGGAAGGTCTCCAGGATGGCCTGGTCGGTGCGGGCGATGTCCTTCGGATCGCCGGACAAAGCCACCCACCGAAACGGGCCGGCCCCTTCACAGAACAAAGGCCTGATGTACTCGGGCACAAAACCCTTGATGTCAAAGGCTCGGTCCACGCCGGCTTGCACCGCCTGACCGCGGATGTTGTTGCCGTAATCGAAGGTGACCGCCCCACGCTTCTTGAGTTCGAGCATCGAGGACACGTGCTCGCCCATCGTGCGCATCGACTCTTTAATGTACTTGTCGGGATCGGTCTCCCGAAGGGCGAGGGCCTGGGCATAGCTCATGTTGTTGGGGACGTATCCGTTCAGGGCGTCGTGGGCGGAGGTTTGGTCGGTCAGCAGGTCCGGCACGATATCGCGTTTGATCAGCTCAGCCAGCAGATCGGCGGCATTGCCCTGGACACCGATCGAAACCGCTTGCCCGGCGGATTTGGCTTCGAGGGCCCACTTGATGGCATTGTCCAGGTTGCTCGTAGCCCGGTTGAGATAGCGGGTCTCGATACGGCGTTGGATGCGGTTGGGATCAATTTCGGCGATCAGGCAGACCGCCTGGTTCATGGTGGCGGATAGCGGCTGGGCACCGCCCATCCCCCCCAAACCACCGGAGACCACCAGCTTGCCCTTCAGCGAACCGCCGAAATGGCGCTTGGCCGCCGCCGCGAAGGTCTCATACGTGCCTTGCAGAATGCCCTGGGTGCCGATGTAAATCCAACTGCCGGCGGTCATTTGGCCGTACATGGTCAGGCCCAGCCCTTCGAGCCGGCGGAACTCGTCCCAGGTTGCCCACTTGGGCACCAGCAGCGAGTTGGCAATCAGCACCCGCGGGGCGTCGGGATGGGTCTTGATCACGCCAACCGCTCGCCCGGACTGCACCAGCAGCGTCTCGTCGTTATCGAGTTCCTTAAGGGCTGCGACGATACGGTCGAAGTCCGCCCAACTGCGGGCGGCTTTTCCGCTACCGCCGTATACGATGAGTTCCTCGGGTTTCTCCGCCACCTCGGCGTCGAGGTTATTCATAAGCATGCGCATGGCGGCTTCTTGCATCCAGCCTTTGCAGGTCAGTGTTGTACCGCGTGGGGCACGGGTTGATCGTGGTTTGGTTTTGGTTGTGTTGCTCATGTTTCGGGTTCCTCCGATAAGTCGGTGATTTTTTCGACATTGCTCAGGAATCGGCTGAAGCTCTCCGCCATCTCAGACGCCGCAGCCTCGAACGCATCCAGCACCAACTTGAGTTCAGCCCAACGCAATGGGACACCATAACTGTGCCGGAAGAAGTGACGGAATGAACGCAGTTTCTCCAGGTGCAAGCGCAGAGAAGGATCGATTACGGGGGGGCGGATACCCGGCAAGTCCAAGGACATACGTTGCAGGAGTTGGGCGTGCCACCTGGCTGGATCGAGACGGTTCTCGAATGTGGTCGCGATTCGCCGCATGGCACTTTCCCATCCCGTGTAGATGCCGTGCAAGAGATAGGCGATGTAGGCGAGATCTTTCTGATCGGGTTCCGCCGGGAGGGTCGCCCGGGCCTCCACCAGCACCTCGGCCAACTGGCTGATTGTGGCAAGGTCTGCCTCAATTTCCTTTCGCAGCACGCGTAGGTCGTCAGGATTGGGCATAGAGAAGTTCTCCATAGAACTCGACCAGCTCACGGAACTGCGGGGTGCTGTTCAGGTCTCGGACATCCACGGGGAATTCGGTCAAGGTTTCGAGGTTCTGACGAAGTTCGTCCCGTTCAAACAGGTTGAGCCCCTCGACGGCGATGTCGATGTCACTGCCGGGGTGGAACTTATTCTTGGCCAACGACCCGAACAGATACGCCCGCCGCACCCGTGCGTCGGCGCCGATGGCCTGGGCCAACCGCGGAAGCACACTGCGAGCCTGAGCCTGGGCTTCGGCGTTACGCCGAGCGAGCGCCGCAGTGTACTGCCGAACGCCGGATACATATGAGCTAAGGTCCATGGCTTCTATCTTACCATTCTCGGCGGTTTGTGCACAGCGAAGAAGGCGGGTGGAACCCGCCCTACACTTGCGGCGGGTGCCCTACCGGTTGCGTCGGGTGTGGTTCCGCTTATCCTTATGGGCCTACAGGCAAAGCTCGACAAGCGTTTCGATGGGGATTGACCGTGCGGACATATGAGACCATCGCTCAGCTTCGGCAAGCCTTAAACCCCGCCAGACGTGCGGGGCATCGCATCGGTTTTGTGCCAACCATGGGAGCGTTGCACGAAGGGCACTGGTCCTTGGTGAGCCAGGCCCGCCGGAGCTGCGATGAGGTGGTGGTCAGCATCTTCGTCAACCCCCTGCAATTTGGGCCTGGCGAAGATATGGGCTCCTATCCGCAGACGCTGGAACGGGATCTGGACGGCTGCGCCCGGCACGGTTGCGATCGGGTATTCACCCCATCGCCCCGGCAGATGTATCCTGACCACACTTTAACGCGGGTGGCTGTGCGGCGATTGGGCGAGCCGCTCTGCGGTCAGGCTCGCAAAGGGCACTTCGAGGGCGTCGCCACCGTGGTGTGCAAGCTGTTTAACGTCGTCGGGCCGGACGCGGCGTTCTTCGGGGAAAAGGATTTCCAGCAACTGGTGATCATCCGGCGGATGGCCCACGATTTGAACATGCCGGTGGAGATCGTCGGTTGCCCCACCGTGCGCGAGCCCGATGGTCTGGCAGTCTCCAGCCGCAACGTCCACCTCGACGCCGACCAGCGGTCACGGGCGACCTCGATCGCCGCCGCCCTGGGCGAAGCGGCAGAGTTCGCCAGCCATGGGCAACGCGAGGTGCCACAACTGATCGCCCACGTCCGCGAGCGCATCGCCCAAGCCGGCCCAGTGCAGATCGAGTACGTCGAGGTCGTCGATCCGGAGACGCTCGAAGCCTTGGAGGTGATCGACCAGCCGGCACGTATGTGTGTGGCAGCTAAATACGGGTCCGTGCGTTTGATTGATAACATGCCGCTGGACGTTGCCGGTGAGGCATAGTAGCATCACGGTTTGCGCGGAGGCGTACCCAGGGTTCGCTTTGCTCACCCTGGGCTATATTCCGACGCCCCCTCCGGGGGCTCTCGAAAGTGATATGACTCCTTCAGAGAAGAACTGATTCATGCACCCAGAGTTGTTTACCATCCCCATCTTCAATCGGCCGGCGACGGGCTACGGGTTCATGCTCATGCTCGGCTTTCTCAGTGCCATCTGGATTGGGATGCGGCGGGCGGAACGTGTGAAAGCCAATCCCGACGTGATCCTGAATTGTGGCATTTTTGCGTTGTTCGGCGGGGTGGGTGGAGCGAGGATTTTCTACGTTGTCCACTATTGGGAGACCATGTTCGCCTATCAGGACAACGTGCTCTGGTCGGCGCTCAATTGCACTTCGGGTGGGTTGGAATACCTTGGGGGGCTTATCGGGGCGATATCGGCGGTTGCGGTCTACGTCGTGTTGCACGGGCGTCTTTTTGCCCGTGGTGAACAGCGTTTGTCCTTGCGATTGTATCTGGACCTTCTCGCTCCAGTGGCGATGTGGGGGTTGGCATTCGGGCGCATGGGCTGCTTTTTGAACGGTTGTTGTTGGGGTGGGTTGTGCGTCGATGAGCACAATCACAAGGCGTTGCCCTGGGCGGTCAGCTTCCCCTACTCCAGCGGGCCTCACGAACGTCAGTGGGAAAACCGCCAGGTGACCGTGCCGGCGGAGTTGATCTGGGACGACCCCCGCGCGATCCAGGTGCCCATGCTGATCCCCCGCAAGGTGCTCGAGGCGACACCGGAATCCGAGCGAGTCCTCCGCGAGTACCAGGAAATCAACTCCCAATACCTGGCAGAGAAGGCCAAGGGGGCCAATAGCGAAGAGTTCAAGAAGCTCGAAGCACGCTGGAAACGCTTGCAAGCTCGCGCCGGGGAACTCAGTAAAAGGCTCAGGCCGCGGATGACTGCCCAGCAGTATCCCTCACGTCAGGAACCTTCTCGACCGATTACTCTCAGTGAGTTGGAGCAACTGTCCAGGCAGTATCGTTCGTCGCCGGTGCACCCGGCTCAGTTGTATGCTCTGGTCAACGCCCTGTTGCTTTATGGGGTGTTGGTGTTGATTTTCAACCGGCGGAAGCGTCACGGGGTGGTGCTAGGCTGGATGCTGCTGCTCTATCCCATCGCCCGGTTTGTTCTCGAGTTGATTCGCGTGGATAATCCGTATGACACCGGTGGTATGACTATTTCGCAGGCTTTTGGGGTGGCAGTGTTCGTTTGTGGGCTGATATGGATGCTCGTGTTGTACAAGTTGCAGCCGCTCCGTTCCCCGTTTGCCCAGCCGTGGATACCGCCCGAAGAGGAACCGGGGAAGCCCACCTGACGATTACACTGCTGGATTGAACGCAATCGAGGGACTGGCTGACATGAAGCTTACTGATATTGTGGCTCCGGAGTGTATTCGGGTGCCGCTGCATTCCTCCACCAAAGAAGACGTGATTACGGAGTTGGTCGATCTGCTGGCAGAGCACGAGCGCATTTCTGACCGCGAGGAGGTGCTCAAGTCGGTGATGGACCGTGAGGCCACCCGTTCCACGGGTATCGGGCATGGGCTGGCGGTGCCGCACTGCAAAACCGCTGCCTGCGTGAAACTGGTGGCGGCGATCGGCAAGCCCGCGAAACCGCTTGATTTCGAGAGCAAGGACGGGCAATCGGTGGACCTGGTGGTGCTGCTGATCAGCCCCCTGGACCAGACCGGCCCACATATCCAGGCTTTGGCTCGCATCTCCCGCCTGATGCTGACTGAACACTGTCGGAACGATCTGGCCTGTGCTCAAAGCGGAGCAGATGTCATCCGCGTCATCACCCAATTCGAGTCGTAGGGCGGGTTCCACCCGCC
>JAGLWJ010000625.1 GCA_023133475.1 Phycisphaerae bacterium
AGGCATACGAGAGGCTCTGGTGCGGTCGATGGTGGTTGTACAGCAACACCGCTTGGGCTACGGCTTGGTAAGCGTCCGGCTTGCACGCAAACCCGGCACCAAGCCCGTACTCTTGCTTCAAGATGCCGTTGAGACGCTCGGCTCTGGCCGTTCCATTGGTTGTAGCCACCGGTCCCGTAGAACAGGGCTTCGAACTCCGTTGCATCGTCTGTGTTCACGTTTCCGTTGCGGTAGGTGTCGACCAACCACAAGGATTGCCCCCCCTCGAATTCGTCGCCGAAGGCGGTGGCATCGCTGATGTTCACGTTTTCGCTCTGATTTACGTCACACGGCACACTGTCAACGATTCGGGGTTCGGGGTTCGGGGGTACTGCCTGTGAACGCGGTCTGGAGAGCAGCGAAATCCGCCAGGTCGACATCATTATCAGCATCGAAGTCGGACGAGGCTAAACAGGCTCCCACGCAGGCAGGCGTGGCGGGGGCCGGGAGGGCATTGGGCCCAGCCAGGCAGTCCAGGAAACCTTCATAGTCGTCGAGGTCCACATCTTCGTCAGCGTCAAAGTCTCCAGCAACGATGAGTTCGCACTCATCGGGAACAGCCGTTTCGTTGCAATCCAGGCTTGTACCACTAGCGATATCGCACTCGTCGAGGACGCTGTTCCAGTTACAGTCCGCGCCCGTTCCCGCGCTGATCTCGCACTCGTCGAGGATGCTGTTCCAGTTACAGTCCGCAGCCGTTCCTGCACTGATCTCGCACTCGTCAGGTGTGCCGTTGGTATTGCAGTCGATGCTGGTTCCCAGCGCGATGTCCAGTTCGTCCGGCACACAGTTGGTATTGCAATCCGCGAACTCGCACTCGTCCGGAATACCGTTGGTGTTACAGTCGCGGCTGACCGCATAGATGATGTCACATTCGTCCAGCACGCTGTTGCCGTTGCAGTCATCGCACCACTCGCTTCCGTCGCAGTTGGTCAGATCTTCATGGTCCGCGACAGCGTTGGAGTTGCAGTCGATCGCCACCAACTCACCCCCGCCGACCGAGTCGGCAATCGTCCCGTCGGTGGCCGCCTCCTGGTAGTAGAGGGTGGTCCCCATCAGGTCCAGCGTGGACCCCGCTTCGACGACCAGGTTGCCGATATACAGCATCTCGTCTCCGCGGCTGCCGGAGTTGTCGTGGTTGTTCACCAACACGACCGAGGCCGGGTTCGGGCCGACACGCACCTCGCCGATCGGAAACAGCATGGGATCTTCGGGGTGCACCACCGCCCCGGCATCTGGGGCCAGGACCTCCACTTCCTGATCGCCCTGGAAAAACACCCCGTTGAGCTGGAGCGTCCCGTCGGTCAAGTCCCACCGCTCGGGATCGTTGATGGCGATGTCCACGTCGCCTCTCACGCGAAGATGGCCACCGAGCATGATCACCGTGGCGGACTCGTCCAAGGACAGCTTACCGGAGACGTCCAGCGTGCCGCCTGAAGCACCACGGCCTGCGTCTCGGCCGCGACCAGGAGGAGGGGGGTGAGGCTCCCACGAACCGAAGAGGAAGCCATGGTTATCCATGAAGTCGACATAGAGCGTGCAACCAGCCTCGATAACGACACTACCCCAGTTTGTCACACCGCCAACGATACTCAGGTCTCCGCCGACCACGTGCAACCCCGCATCTCTGTCCTGGTCCCCGACGCCCTGGTTTATCAAAGTGGTCGAGTTCGCATTGGTCTTGGTGATGCTGCCGTGACCGTATATGTAGCCCCTGGGTGTGTCTGCGGTACCTTGGGCTCCAAAGTTAGTGATCCACTCGCTAGATCCCAAGTTCAACTCGCCCCCCTTAAGCTCGATGCCCTTAATCGGGGGCTCGGCCTTGGAGTCGCCGTATTTGTTCTCTAGGCCGCTGTTCAGCATGGTCAGCTTCCCGGTGCTTTCAATAACGATCTGGCCGTCATTGACGAGTGTGGAGGAGAAAGACAGCGTGGAGCCGTTATCGACGATGATCTTCCCGTTTTGGGTAACCGAGTTGCAGTTGACGACGATGCTGCCGCCATCGGAGTTTTGGGGAGTCTGGAGCACGCCGTCCGCAGTGTTCTCGAAGCTGGACACGGACAGGTCCAGCGTGTCCTCGGCCTCGGTTGGTCCCTCGACTGTTCCCGCATTGACCAGCGTGCCGGTGCCGGAGACGGTTCCCTTGCCCACAAGCCAACCGTCGGTTTCGATCTGCAAGCTGCTCACCGCGTCCACCGTGCCTTGGACGAGCTTCAAGATGCCACCGCCCTTGATGGTCGCCTGATCCGACACGGTCAGTTTCGAAGGTTGGCCAGTGTCGCCGACTTGCAACGTCTGATTCGCAGGGGCAGTCGCCTCGATGATCAGCGTACACAGCTCTTGTAGTGGATCATTCAGTATAGCCAAGCTAGCGTCCACTGTGCTGTATTCGAGCAAGGCGTGTGCGGTCGGCACGAGTGGGCCGCCCACGTCGGCTTCCCAGTTGTTGGAGTTGATGTAGAGATCGTCGTCTCCTGCCCCGGTCCACTGGGCGGATTCGCAATAGTCAATCACCCCGCTGTCGTTACAGTCCTCGGACGTGAGGTCCTTGGCGATCAGATACAGGCTGTCGTCAAGATCAAGCGTCTCCACGTATGCAGAGACACACCTGTCCATAACCGCGATGTTGAAGTGGGTGGTTCCTTCCGGGACCAACGTCGCATAAACCTCGAAAGCGCCAAGCGGAATCACTTGGTCCTCGCCTCCATCGACAAAGAGCGGATCGTTCCAAAACCCGCCCTCGAGCAGATCGACGAGCTCACCCGGCGAGCCCGCGCCGAGGAACGCGTGCTCCAGCCCGTTGGACGTGAGGTTGAGGAGCAGCAACATGTCGAAGCCGTCCCAGTTCTGTGCCAGCCCGCTCGGCCCGGTGTCCATCAAGTGCAGCGCCGCCACCGCGCCGTTGGTCGAAACCGCGGCAAAGTCCGCGTCCGCGCTCAGCGTGGTCAGCCCGAACGCTTCCACATCTCCGGCCAAGCCGGGGATCAAAGGCGTTTCCGTTGCCGGGGTGATATACGGATTCTCCGCCCTAGAACCCAAATTGCGGCCTTGGCCGTTGGTAGTTACGAACGGGGTGGTCCCCACCAGATGATCCCCACCAAACTCGTCTGTGGTGTTGCGACCGAGGATGAACCGGCCGTTGGTCCCCACATCGCCGGACCCCGGGTCACCACCCTCGCCACCGGTGGTATCGACTTGGCCGTTACCGGTGGCACTCACTACGGAGCCGAAGAGTTTGATGGTT
>JAGLWJ010000626.1 GCA_023133475.1 Phycisphaerae bacterium
AAAGGCAACCGCTCTAATACCCGGCATAAATGCCGGGCCTAGCACAAGCCTGCCGCCACGAAACTCTCTCGCCGAAAACGGCACTGGATTGCTAGTTGTAGGGCGGGTTTCACCCACCTTGCATGGACATCAACCACCAGAATCTGTACATTGCCGACTTACATCCGCAGTCCGATGGCGGCTGCGGGGTTGATCGGCGCAATCCATTGCAAGGCAAATGGTTGCGATTACTTCTGCATCATGCCTCGCTGACGGAGGATGTTTCCGGTGGCTCGATTGCACGAATATCAGGGCAAACAACTTCTCAAAGAGGCTGGTATCGCGGTGCCGGCGGGTGGGCCGGCGGCAAGCCCCGAACAAGCCAGAAAACTCGCGGCAGACATCGGCAGGCCGGTGGTCGTCAAAATCCAGGCATGGACTACCTCGCGGGCGAAGATGGGCGGGATCAAGTTCGCCGATACGCCCGAACAGGCGGCTGAAATCGCCGGGCAACTGCTGGGGATGCAGGTCGGGTCGTTCACCGTGGACCGTGTGCTGGTCGAGGAAAAACTCGCGATCGAGACCGAATGCTACGCCTCGATTATCATCGACGACGCAGCCTGCAAACCACTGTTGCTATTCAGCCTGGCGGGCGGTAGCGGGATCGAGGAGCGAGCTGCCGCCGGTGGAGTGAGTGTGGCTCAGACCCACCTGGATGTCACCGTCGGCTTGCCGGACTACGAAGCCCGTAACCTGGTCCGCCGTATGGGCATCTCCGGCAAGACTCAGCTTCGGATAGCCGACGTGCTGGTCAAACTGGCGGCGATGGCGATTAAGAAGGATGCCCGGTCGGCGGAGATCAACCCGCTGGTGGTCACCGCGGACGGGCGGGTGATGGCTGCTGACTGCCGTTTCACCATCGACGACTACGCGGTCTTCCGGCACAAGGAGCTGGGCATCGAAATCGCCCGTGAGATGGACCACCCACCGACCGAACTCGAACGCATCAGCTACGAAGTGGAAAAGAACGACCACCGCGGGACGTTCTACTTCGCTCAACTGGCTCAAGGGTTCGGCTCCGGCGAGGGCTACCTCGGGTTCCACGGAGCCGGAGGCGGTGGGTCCATGATGAGCATGGACGCCATCACCAAAGCCGGCTTTAAGATTGCTAACTTCACCGATACTTCGGGCAACCCGTCGGCAGCCAAGGTCTATCGGGCAGCCATGATCATTCTCTCTCAGCCGAACCTGGACGGCTACTTCGGCAGCGGCTCGGGCGTAGCCAGCCAGGAGCAGTATCACTCCGCCTATGGGCTGGCGAAGGCGTTTTACGAGATGAACCTCTCGATCCCGGCGGTGATCCGCCTGGGCGGAAACAGTGAGGATCGGGCTGTCCGGATTCTGACCGACTACTGCAAAAACTTGCCCGCAAGGGTTGAAGGCTACCGCAAGGACGACACGCCGGCTTTCTGTGCCGAGCGGATCGAAACGTTGGTGGCGGAGAACGCCGGCAAGGGGCAATTGCCGATGACCAGGCGCAGGTTCACGTCGCCGAAAAACGGTTTCTCGTTCCCGATCAGCGGCGGGGCTGTGTACGTCGATTACGATAAATGCGACGATGCGACCAACGCCCTGTTGCTCGAGTACGGCAAGGGCATTTTCAAGATCGAAAACGGCAAACCGGCACTGGCAATAAGCGAAGAGGAAGTGGCCGGCAAGGATTCCGAACTAATCGCCTGCGAGGTGGAATGCCGCGGCCGGGCGCAGGACGCCATCTACGTGTCTCTGCCGATCGCCGGGTTGCACGAATGAGAGGATAGATAGAACGCAGAGACGCAGAGGGCGCAGAGAAGAGAA
>JAGLWJ010000627.1 GCA_023133475.1 Phycisphaerae bacterium
GGTTGCGGCCAAAGGCCGCGCTGGGTAATCTGCGGATTTCTGCTCTTGTCCCCTTTGGTTGCGGTCAATATGTAGGTCGGGTCCAATACCCGGCATAAATGCCGGGCCTAGCGCGGATTATTCATCATACAGAGAAGAGCGGCGGGTGAAACCCGCCCTACAGCCATGGACCAAACCAGCGAATCTTCCGCTTTGCCGGAGACGGATTCCACAGACGTCGAGGACACCGGCGGTTCGGCCCTTGCCGAGAATACAGCCCTTGGCGCGTGGCAATTCTCGGTGTTGGCCAGGCCGGCTTTTGTCCGCCGGGGCGATCGCGTGTTGCCGACGGCAATGCGGTTGTGGCTGCACGTGCTCATGCAACGCACACAGGCGGCGCTTCAGGCGACTTTGAATAGGCCGGTGCAGCTTCGCCTGGCATCTTACGATGCCCGGGCATCGGTCACTTCCAGTGGTTTGCCGGTCGATCCCGGTCTCTCGCGCCCTCCGTTTGGGGCAGTGTTCATTCATCCGGCGTTCGAGGGTGAATGCGTGGTCATCCTGAGCACGCCCGCCGCCCGGGCGATGATAAACCCCATCATCACGGATCAGGCTGGGTTGCGAGGCGATGGCGAACTCTCCGACACGGAAAGCGGGCTTATCGAGTATGTGGTGTTGAGTTGTGCCGACACCATTTTGCGTGATCTCCCGGAGAAGGGGCACGGGTTTACGTTCCAACGGTTTTGTGGGCATCAAGAATGTGTCAGGCTGGGCCAGAGCAAGCGTGACCTTGCCGTTGACTTTGAGCTTACCATTGCGGGGTTTCAGGGGCGGATCAGGCTGATCTGCGATGCGTGGGCTGCCGATGGGGCAGCGATTTCACTTCCCCGGATGCCCGGCTATGCCGATGGCCAAAACCTCGCGGTAGACGACCTCGCCGCGGAATCGGTCGAGTTGCGTCTGGCGCTTGGGGCCATCAGGTTGAGCCAGGCAGAGTTTCAGGCGTTGAGGCCTAAGGACATCCTGCCGTTGGGTCGGACCACGCTTCAATCGTTTGCGTCGCCGTGTTCGGTGGTGACGACGACCGGTTGGCGGCTTGGTTCGGCTGAGGTTTTGGCGGACCTTCCCACATTGGTTTCTGTTTGCTGTGGTCAACTGCGCCCTACGCTAAACTCCGCATTGGCGGAAGCAGCCCAGGCAGACGCGGTGCTTTTGGTCCCCATGGTGGGGCGGATAACGCTGACTGTGGAACAGCTCAGGCATTGGCGAGCAGGAGACACCCTCGACTTTCCCAAGGACCCGGGCAATCCTGTCGAGATACACCGTGGTCTGAAGTGTTTCGGCAAAGGCGAACTGGTGGTTGTGGATGGTGAGTTGGGGATTCGCATGGCAGAGAAGAATTGAGAATGGAGAATGAAGCATCAAACGCCACCTTCTGCATTCCCCGCACTCCATTGCGGGGCACGCAGAGACCGCGGAGAGTTGATAGGTATAGGGAGTTATCGCAATTAGCGTTGAACAGACAATAAACACACTATCAAAACCCGACACGCCCTAATTTAGCTGCAACTTCTTTCTAAGCAATACTCTGCGCTCTCC
>JAGLWJ010000628.1 GCA_023133475.1 Phycisphaerae bacterium
ATGACGTTGGAGAGCACCTGCGGCGGGAAGCTTTCATCAAACATGGCACGATAGTGCGAGCCGCACCCGCGACATTGCCAGGACTCCGCCGCCTCGCCGGGGCGGGGCCGCCGTAGCGGGATCGGCAAGCCGCAATCGACGCAATTCCCGATGCGACCAGTAAGCACGTTAACCAGGTCCCCGATGGTGAAAGGCTTGGGCAGGTAGAGATCGACGCCCAGGGCTGCAAACTCCTCGCGGTGCGATCCCCCGGTGCACCCCACTATAACCACGTTGGGGCACAGGGCGGTGATCCCCTCGACCAGGCGGCGGATGTTGGTGCCCGGGATGTCGTAGTCGAGCACCACGAACTCGATCTTGCGGTCCCTTTCGAGGATGCGCAAAGCCACTTCGCCGTTCTCCGCAGCGTGGCAGATGGCGCCGATCCGCTCCAGACCCGCGACCTCCACGCGGCGAATCCACTCGAAATCGTCGACAACCAGAACATGGCTCTCGTATGGCCAGCAAACCTGGACCGGTTCAAGAACATTGAGCAACATTCTGATCAGTGGGTGGCGACGGTAGTGCTCGTCCTGCTCGGGGAAAAAGACCACCAGACCACCACCATCAGGCCAGGTTCTCGAACGAACGTGCCACAAAGTCGGCAGTGCGGTGGACGGTGTTATCTTGTTCCACTTCTCCACGGAGGCTTTGTGGAAAAGGGATACGTCCGCACCGAAAAGATCGGTGAGGTTTGCCGCTTCGACACCGGCGCGGGTGGTGGCGAACATGGACCTGGCTTTCCAGTTGGCGTAGATAATGCCCCCGCCGGAGTCGAGTTCCATGACCCCGACGGGAAAAGGCGCATGTTTTGTTTCTTTGGCCTGGATGGCACCTTGGACAGCCCGCTCGAGGTGTGCCACGTCAAAGGGCTTCTCGATGAAGTCCAAAACGTGCATGGCTCCGGCTTCAGCCTTGAGGTCCTGGGTGCTGAACCCGGTTATCAGAATGGTTCGGATGTCCGGGTCCACCACCCTCAGCACTTCGGAAACGTGCAGCCCGTGGATGTGGTCATCGAGCAACCAGTCGGCAACCAACACATTCGGGCGAAAACGCGCCCCTAGTTCGATGGCCTGACGACCGCCGGCGGCGGTGGCGATCTCGTGGTGAAGTGGTTCCAAAGCCAAGGCTATCTCTTCACGATAGCGTTGTTCGTCATCAACAATGAGTATCTTAGGCATGATACTCCACCCCTTTCATATCCCCCACCGCGGGCAACTCGAAGCTGATAGTGGTTCCGTAACCCAATTGTCCTTGAAGGTCAAGACTCCCCCCGTGTTCGGTGATTATCCCATGCACGATGCTCAGGCCCAGACCTGTCCCACCGCTGGAGCGGCGGGTGGTGTAGAACGGATCAAAGAGATGTTCCTTTTGTTCATCGCTGAGACCGCGCCCGTTGTCTTGGACTGTGACTCGAACACCCCGCACGGTTGCCACGGCACCGACCTCCACCCGAATCCCCGCTTCGCCCGCTTCAATCGCATTTTGGATGAGGTTGACCAACACTTGTGTCAATTGGACCGGGTTCACCACCACCTCGGGGAGATTGTTGGGGTAGTGGGTCTTCAGCACCGCCTGGTTCTTCTCGGCGTATCCACGGGTGAGATCCGCGGCACGCCCGATGAGCCGGCCCAAATCGTTAGGCCACTTGTCCGTCTTCTCGCTTCTGGCGAACTGAAGCACGCTCCTGACGATGTGACCGCAACGGCGAGCGTCTTCGATGATGTTATCCAGAGCACGGTGGATAGCCGCCTCATGCTCGGGTTTGTTCAGTCGCCTGACAGCGTTTTGAGCGGAGAGCAGAATCACCCCAACGGGATTGTTGATTTCATGGGCAATACCCGCTGCCAGCGTTCCGATCGAAGCCAGACGCTCCGAACGGCGCAGTTGCACGCGCGATTCCTCCAACTCATTGGTGCGTTGCTCGACCAGTTCTTCCAGGTTCTCGCGATGCCGGGCCAACTCCTCCTCGACCTGCTTGCGTTGGATGGCAGCCCCGAGGGCGTTGGCAGCCGCCTGGAGCGAGTCAATCTCCACCTCCGACCACTTGCGCTCGACGCGGCACTCGGTGAACCCACCCCACCCCCACAGCTTCTCGGACACGAAAATGGGCACGAGCATCAGCGACTTGATACCTTGCCCCTCGAACAACCTGCGCTGTTTCTCGGAAAAATCACGCAGGTGACCAGCCACAATCCGCCCCTGGGCCAAAACATCAAGCCACAGACCAAAACCTTCCTTTCTCAGATGAATGTTTTGCATCCGCGGGTCGTCAATCTGCGGTGTGGTATCGGGAGCCGCCCACTCATATCGCAGACTGGCCAGAGCTTCACCCTCCGGGCTGATATGGTACTCGAACACAGACGCCCGGCTGACTCCGGAGGCGTGCCCCATCTGCTCGAGAACCTCGCTTATGCTCTGCTTCCAATCGGTTTGCTTCAAGAAGCGTTCGGCGGCAAACCCCACCGCCTTGAGCACCGCATCACGCTGGGACAGCGCTTTCTCCACCTTCTTGCGCCAGGTAACATCCAGGAAAGAGGCGGCGAGACAGACCGGGCGGCTTTGGTCGTCCTTGACCATGCTCGCCGATACGTAAACATCGAAGACAGTGCCGTCCTTCCTCTTGCCGCTCAACTCGCCTTGCCAGTGACCCTGCTCGAGCAAGGTGGGGACGAATCGCTCCGTATTCGGGGGAGTTTGCCACAATTCGATCACCGGCCTGCCGACAACCTCCTGCGGTTTGTCGTAGCCCCAGGCTTCGAGAAAAGAGCTGTTCGCATAGGTCAAGCGCCCTTGCAGATCCGCCACGGCAAAGCTGATCGCGGATGACTCGATGGCATGGTTTCTAATGCTCAGTTGTTCCTCGGCCCGCTTACGCCCGGTGATGTCGCGTGCGAAGAACACATATCCGCAGCACTTGCCCTCCTCGTCGCGCATGGGCATCACCACCGGATGAACCGTCCTTTCCCGCCCATCACTCCCTTGCACTCGAAGATCAGCTTCCCATTTCCCGTCACGCATGACCACCTGGATAGCCCGCTCGACCTTCTCGCTGCCGACCCCCCTGCCGGCGTGGATTTCCTGGACGGTTTGCCCGATGATCTGATCGGCACTGTAGCCGAACATCTGCTCGGCGGCGGGGTTGAAGTGGATAACTCGCAGATCAAGGTCGGTGGCGGCAATGGCGTACTCGCTTGCCGAGGAGAGAATGTTGTTCAAGGTGACGGTGGTCTGCCGCAGGGTCTCCTCCGCACGCTTGTGCTCGGAGACGTCGAGCACATAACCTTCGTAATGGGTAATGACGCCTTCTTCGTTGCGTGCCACTAAAGTGAAGTCGAACAGCCAACGCACCTGGCCATCGGGGCGTATGATTCGATAGTCCTGCTCGAAGGAGGCCACCCCCCTCTCACTGTGTTTCGCCACCTCGTCGGCGACCCTCTGGCGGTCATCAGGATGGACCACATCGGCGTAACGCATGCGCCCCTCGGTAAAGTCATCGGCCTGGTATCCAAACAAGGTCTCCACGTTGGGCGAGACGTATTCAACCGGCCAACCCTCGGCGGCGATCCAGCGGAACACGACCACCGGCCCGCCCATAAAAAGGCGGCGTTCCTGCTCGAGACGTTCCTGGGCCAACATCCGCTCGGTGATGTCCTGAGAAATTCCGACGAATTGGCTGATCTGCCCATCCTTGTCGTGAATGGGGTAAACCCGATCCTGAATCCATCGTAGCGAGCCATCCGGGCGCGTCAGCCGGTACTGCTTGCGGTAGCCCTGTGGGTATGCTCCGCGTGCTCGTTTCTCCAAGACCTCCGCGATGCGTGCACGGTCCTGCGGCACGATGGCATCCATCCAGGAGCGGGGATGTTCGTACACGCTTGCACAACTACGCCCCCAGATTCTTTCATAGGCGGGGCTCACATAATGGATAACGCTGCACTGGGGATTCTCCAACCAGAAAACCTCTCCCATGTTTTCAGCCATCTGGCGGAAACGCTCCTCGCTGGCTGACAGAGCTTCAAACGCCGTCGCGTTATCCAACGCCGACGCCAAACGCGGAGCCATCAAAGCCAGCAACAGACGTTTCTCCTTGGATATCCCGTCCACCTCCGTCGTGGCGATGTTCAACGTCCCAACGCACTTGTTCTCGGCGATGAGCGGAGCCAGGCACTCACACCGAATCCCTGCCTCCAGTAGCCTGGCATCCGCCTCGTAGAGGGTCTTCCCTGCCCGAAGGTCGGGGCGATAGATGACTTTCTCCTCCTCGACCACCTTCGAGAGAATCGTGCTCTCAAACGGGAAAAAACTCCCCTTCTCCAGCCCTGCAACAGGCATGCGAACATCAAACAACCGGAACCCACACCGCTCGGCGTCCCACAAAGCCATGGCGACGTGCGGCATGGCCATCCGCTCTTCAATGAAATCGAGTGCATGATTCACGGCACCGGCTACGCCCAGCCGCGAGATGATCTCGTCGAAGTCCGCCAACATTTGGAGGATGTGCCGTTGGCTCTTGAGGCGCCTTTCCGCTTCCTTGTGTTTGGTGATGTTGCGTACGATACAGTGGGTCTGCTTGAATTCCCCATGCCGGTCGTATCCGATCTTCCCGTCGATCACCAGTTCTATGCGCGAACCATCGCGGTGCAGCACCGCCAGTCTCATACCGTGCATCTCACCGGCAGACTTGAAACGCTCGAAGCCCTTCTTGCACAGCTCTCGATATTCCGGGACCACGAAATCGCCAAACCATCGCCCGATAACTTCCTCGCGGGAATAACCCAGGGCATCGAACCACGCCTGGTTGACTTCCAGAAAACGCCCCTTTTCATCCAAGGATTGATACCCAAGAGGAATTCTTTCGCTAAGAAGCCCGAAATGTTCCTCGTTGTTGCGCAGGGCACTCTCCTCCCGCTGGAGGGCACCGATATCGGCGAGCAGACGCTCCACCTCTTGTTCAGTGCGGGCTGAGCCCAGGGAACTCTCCGGAGGGATATAGGAGGGATTATGGCTGAGCACGCCGCCGCTGATTACCAACGGGTGGGCGTGAATTGCATCAAGAATGATCCCGGGCGACAGGGCGGCGCGGTTGTACAGGCACAGCGTCAGAACGTCGTTTTCGAGGAGAAAGCTGTCCAGCCTTCTCTCCCAGCCCATGATCTGATCATTGCCCGGGTTGCCATCGAGTAGTCGGCTCATCTCGACTGCCACGCGAAGAATTGCGAACCCTTCCACCTTGGCGGTGTCAACGGCATCGGATAAGAAGTGGATCAACCGCTCGGGGGCAAAGCAGCCCCGCTCGAGATAGGCTTCTCGTGTCGTTGACAGCATCAAAGCGCCGGAGTTGACAGCAGCATTGACGTCGATTCCTCCAGCCGGCAATGCCTCCAAAATTGCGTTTTTGGTGCTGTGAGTGGTGATGCAGAGGCATTTTTCCCCACGTTCGAGCCCCAGACGCACAAAAGGGACGGCTACGGCGAGTTGCTCCTCCCGTGTCCGGCAGATCAGGCATGAATGATCGCGCGGGGTCAGTTGCGCAAGGTTCTCAATCAACGCGGTGTCTGCGGAAATGCCCATGACCGTGCTATGTTTGAATCCAAGCCTGCGTACTTTTGATAGCGCCCGGCTCGCTGTTAGGGGCCGCCTCGGGTATCCCCGATCTCGACGCGACAAAGCCCGCCCCACACAATCCCCTAACTAGTTTACCACGCAATTCGCTGTATCGCCAATAGGGCGGGTTTCACCCGACGACGGCTCGTGGACCGCCATCGAAAGCGCAAACTCTCATCGAACACTATAGGGTATTGACCCTGGTTTTTGAATTTCCACGAGGTTTTAGGCTCTGTGGTACTTGACAAACCGGCCGATGCCGATAGGTTGAATAACGCTGCCCTCTCGTGGACCTCGGGCAAGGCACTCGAGGGGGGGGGGTAAGTTCCTGTCTGAAGGAGTGTTCTGTCATGTTATGTATTTTGGTGGGTGTTTTGGTGTTGGGGTGCGGATTTGCTGATTCCAGCTTCGCAGGTGCGGAGGTCACAGTTGAGGCCCAGCCGGTGGATGTCGCGATCCCAAGCACGCCCATCGCGTCTGAGACCTCTGCAGTTTCACAGGATGCTTCGGTTTCCGAGTTGCTGCCCAAGGCGCTCGCGGATTTTGTGTGTGCTCACGGGCTGGATCGTCCCATCGGCGACTTCAGTAAGGAGGCTGCGGAACAACTCCCGAACCAGATGGTCTCCTACGACGTGGCACTGGAGCTTCTTCGCCCCGAGGTGATCCACTGGGTTGGTGAGCGTGTGGTTTTCGAGCGGGCTAATCCGGATACCCGTCTGGTGGCTGCCACCTATGTCACGGTGGACGTGGACGGGCAGTCGCTCGAAATCCCGATGGGCAAAGAAGTGCCCTTTGGGGTGGAGGTGATCGAGGGGATGGTGCTCAACGTCGGTCCGGGGAGCGTGGAGGGGATGACTGCAAATGGCGAGGCCATCACGCCATTGTTGCCCGGAGACATCTTGGCCGACCCAAACTGTTTAACGAGTTGCAGCATCACATGCCCTACTGGGGAACGCGCCTGCTGCTACGCAGACAAGAAGGGCTGTGCGAAATGCGAATGCCGCGTCAGCGCGTGTCCCGATGGAACCACCGGGGGCACATCGTGTACTGCTTCAACGGAGGCCCACGCGCTGCCCGGAACTGAATAATGCCCTCCACCTCCCCGAGGTCACCGACACTGCGGTGGTGGTGGGATCGGCTGGCGTTCATGGCCCGTCGCATCCTGCGACGGCTCGTGGCCCGCCATCGAAAGCACAAACTCTCATCGAACACTATAGGGTATTGACCCCGGTTTTTGAATTTCCACGAGGTCTTAGGCCCTGTGGTACTTGACAAACCGGCCGGTGCCGATAGGTTGAGTAATGCTGCTCTCTCGTGGACCTCAGGCAAGGCACTTGAGGGGGGGGAAGCTCATATCTAAAGGAGTGTTCTGTCGTGTTGTGTATTTTGGTGGGTGTTTTGGTGTTGGGGTGCGGATTTGCTGATTCCAGCTTCGCAGGTGCGGAGGTCACAGTTGAGGCCCAGCCGGCGGATGTCGCGATCCAAAGCATGCCCGTCGCGTCTGAGACCTCTCCAGTTTTACAGGCTGTTTTGGTTTCCGAGTTGCTGCCGGAGGCGCTCGCGGATTTCGTGTGCGCTCGCGGGCTGGATCGTCCCATCGGTGACCTCAGTGCGGAGGCTGCGGAACAACTCCCGAACCAGATGGTCTCCTATGACGTGGCCCTGGAGCTTCTTCGTCCCGAGGTGATCCACTGGGTCGGTGAGTGTGTGGTTTTCGAGCGGGCTAATCCGTATACTCGCCTGGTGGCCGTCACCTATGTCGTGGTGGACGTGGACGGGCAGTCGCTTGAAATCCCGATGGGCGAAGAAGTGCCCTTTGGGGTGGAGGTGATCAATGGGATGGTGCTCAACGTCGGCCTGGGGAGCGTGGAGGGAATGACTACAGGTGGCGAGGCCATCACGCCGTTGTTGCCCGGACACCTCTTGGCCACCCGAAAGTGTGCAGAGACTTGCAGCATCACCTGCGGCACCGGAAAAGCGGCCTGCTGCTACGTGGATGGCAAGGCTTGTGCCCGCTGCACTTGTGTAGCGGACCCACCGGGGACGTGTCCCAACGATACCACCGGGGGCACGTCGTGTTCTGTCTCAACGGATGCTGCCCACACACACGCTGCCCTGAACTGAATAATGCCCTCCCTCCCCGAGGTCACCGACACTGCGGTGGTGGTGGGATCGGCTGGCATTCATGGGGCGTCGCATCCTGCGACGCCCTTTTCTATTGGAGCAGGCGTAGGGTGGGTGGAACCTGC
>JAGLWJ010000629.1 GCA_023133475.1 Phycisphaerae bacterium
GCTAAAGCCATGGGCCACCCAAGCCGGGTTACACGAAATGCAACGCCCAATTGAAATGTAGACCGAAAAAATCAGCCGCACCACAGAGCATGGTCACACACCCTTGATTTGCCTTTAATGAATTCCTTTTGATAATCTCCCCGTGAATGGTTACAATGGAAACAAGTTTATAGCCGTTGCGGCAGGTCCAGCCGATGCGGCACGGTGGCGAACGTGAGTTCACACAGACGGTATCGGAGCCTGGGATCAACGCTCCGGGAAGTCTTCGTTGCACCACACATTGTTCGGCTGAACAGGTGCCGCCATTGTCGCAATAACGGCCGATATTCCGCCTGATTTCAATGAGAAGGAGGAGCGAAAAATGCGAAATAGGTATGCACTTGTCGTTGCGGTTACCGTTGCAGCAACCACACTGTCATCACGCCCTGCCGGAGCACAGGGCTGGCCCGCTGTCTTCGACCCTCTGCAAGTGCTGACCCTGAACCTGGACATGGATCCCGCCGACTGGATGGTGGTCCAGAATGACGAAACGCTCAGTATTGAGGTGCAGGCCTGGTTCTGGGCTGACGGCGAAGACCCGATCCTCATCTCGGTTCGCCGAAAGTCGGGCGACCCGTTGACGGAAGCTCCCGGCTTCGTGAAAGTGAGCTTGAAGCTCGACATCAACGAACACGTGACTGAGCAAAGCTGGCACGATCTCAGGAAGCTCAGCCTGGAAAATGGGGATGACCAGGATGTTGTTTCTGAAGGCTTCGCCTGGCAGCTCCATCGGCTCGCGTCCGGGACTCAGGGGTACGGCTATCGGGCTGCGTTCGCATCGTGGGTTCGCCTGTGCATCAACGGCGTTTACACCGGAGTCTACGTGAGCACTGAGCAGCGCGACCGGCGCTTCCTCGAGAACCGCGGGTTGTACACCGAGGGCGAGACTTGGCTGTATAAGGTCAGCGATGTCGATGGGCAGGAACTGAAGGTGGGAGGCCCTGGAGACAGCCCTACAGTCCAGGCATTGTGCTATTCGCCGTTTGCACCCGATCCCACCTGCCCGACGCCGGACGACAATACCTTGGCAGCCGAGTTGCCCACATACATCAACATGGCGGGCATATTGACGCTGCTAGCCGGCAACGCGTTCACCGGCAATCCGGACGCGATGCTCTCGCACGGCAAGAATTTCCACTTCGCAGACTTCCTACAAGGTCGGACGCGGATGTACTTCCCGTGGGATCTCGATTCGGTGCTATCCAACAACGCCATCAACGGGGACATCTACGCCGGCCAAAGCAACTACGCAATGCTACTGAACGTTCCCGCATTCCGCGAGCAATACAGTCGGATTGTGAACGACCTTGTCTGCAGCCGGTGGTCCCAAGCCAGTCTTATCGGGTTCCTGGATGCGCTCGAGCCGGTGCTCAACCAGGCGCTGGAGCAAGACCTGAACAACCAATTCGACGGGACCGTGGCGGAACACTTCGAGGGGATCCGGAATTGGGTGTCGCAGAGAGTCGCCAATGTGACCGGTCAGATCGAGGGCTATCAACCGTGCCCCTCGATCTACGTCACGATCAACGAGTTTATGGCTGACAACTTCGGCACAATCGAGGATCCGGACGAACCCGGTGAGTACGCCGACTGGATCGAACTGCATAATCCCAACGCCACGCCGGTCGATCTGGGCGGCGTGTATCTGACCGATGACTTGGCTGATCCTACGAAGTACCAGATTCCCGCGGGTGTTTCGATCCCCGCCGGCGGCTATCTGATCTTCTGGGCGGATGACGACGGCACACAGGGGCCGCTGCACACCAACTTCAAACTCAGCGCCGGCGGGGAGGCGGTCGGCGTCTTTGACCCGAACGGCGTCACTGAGATTGATTCTATCGTGTTCGAGGCCCAGATGCCCGACGTATCCTACGGCCGTTATCCCGATGGCACCGGCTCCTGGGGGTTCATGGCGACGCCGACACCAGATGGCCCCAACAGCCCCCACAACGCTCCACCGAGCATCACTGGAACAACGCGCACGCCTGTGTTGCCGACCGCTGCCGATACAGTCTGGGTTACCTCCACCGTGACCGACATGGACGGCACGGTGGCCGATGTGACGTTGACCTACGATGCCGGCGGCGGTGCGGTGGACGTTACGATGTATGACGATGGCGCTCACGAGGATGGCACAGCCGGGGACGACATGTATGGCGGCCTGATCCCGGCGTTCTCGCAGGGCACCGTCGTGAATTACTACCTCAGCACGACCGACGACCTCGGGGCTGAGTCGACCGACCCGCTCGGCGCGCCGGTGTCGGCTTACTCTTATTCTGTGGGCTACGCGCCGCCGCTCCTTTACATCAACGAGTTCATGGCTTCCAACACGGCGGCTTATGAGGACCCGGAGAATCCCGGCGACTTCGACGACTGGATCGAAATTTACAACGCCGAATCGGTCGCCGTGGACCTTGGCGGCATGTATCTTACCGACGACCTTGCCATTCCGACCAGGTGGCAGGTGCCGGCTGGCGTCTCGATTCCCGCCGGGGGATACCTGATCTTCTGGGCCGACAACGAGCCATTACAGGGTGATACCCACACCAGTTTCAAGCTCAGCGCCGGCGGCGAGCAGATTGGGCTGTTCGACACCGACGCCAACGGCAACATGGCGATTGACACACTTAGCTTCGGCGTTCAGAGCACCGACGTTTCGATGGGCCGGTTTCCGGACGGAGTGGGCTCCTGGCTCTTCTTCACGGAGGCCACGCCGGGTGCGTTCAACGGAATCCTGCACGATTACGAGCCGGACGGAGACGTCGACTTGGATGACTTCCAGCAATTCGCGACGTGCATGACCGGTCCCGGGGGCGGCGCCTCCGGCTGCGAGGTTTTTGACTCCGATCGGGACGGTGACGTCGACTTGATCGACTTCGCTTCGTTCCAACGGAGCGTCACTTGGTAAACCCAGCCCGAACGAAATCAGGGGACATCATAGCTATTTCTATCGACTTGTCGTTCGACGGGCGGGTGGCCATGTACACGCTGCGCGAAA
>JAGLWJ010000063.1 GCA_023133475.1 Phycisphaerae bacterium
CCGTTCGCATCCAGATCGACCAGACCGTCACGGTAACCCGCTCAGCCTTCCGTGCCACCCTCGAACTCGAGAACAGCAGCGCCGACCCGATCGAGGGCATCTTCATCGAGGTGCTGATCAAGGATGAGGACGGGCAACTGACCAACGACCGCTTCGGCATCTTCCCGCCGGAACTCAGCGGGATGTCCGGTGTTGACGGTAGCGGGTCACTCTCAGCCGGATCGACCGGAATCGCTTCGTGGGTCATCCTACCCACCGACGAGGCGGCACCTCTGGAACCACAGGCCTATTACGTCAGCGGCACGTTGATATACGAGTTGGGCGGCGAGTTGGTGACCATACCGTTGTTCCCGGTGCGGATCGACGTTCTGCCGAATCCGAACCTCGAACTGAAGTACTTCCTCGAAACCGTGGTCTACTCGGACGACCCGTTCACTCCGGAACTCGAGCCGGCTATCCCGTTCTCACTCGGGCTGATGGTGAAGAACAGCGGTGCCGGCATCGCTCGCAACATGCGGATCACGTCCGCTCAGCCCGAGATCATCGAGAACGAGCGAAACCTGCTGATCGACTTCGACATTATCGGGACCCAGGTGGGGCTTGAGCAGATCGCCCCATCGCTGACCGTCAACCTCGGCGACATAGGCCCTGATGAGGTTGCGGTGGCTCGTTGGCTGATGATCTCGACTTTGCAGGGTGAGTTCGTGTCTTACGAGGCGAGCTTCGAGCACGTCAATAGCCTCGGCGACCCGCGACTGTCTCTTATCGAGAGCGTGGACATCTTCGGGCTTAACCACGTCGTGCTTGCGGACGAACCCGAGAACGATGGTCTTCCGGACTTCCTCACCAACGATTTCCCGGACCCGCGTGATTTACCTGACCGCGTCCACCTCAGCGACGGGACGGTCGCGGAAGTTGTGCCCAAGATGAATGCCGGCGTCACGCTCGAACCGCCCCTGGCAGCCGAGGTGAGCGTGGAGATGGCGGAGGGTTGGACTTACATTCGCATCGACGATCCGTATGACGCTCAGTACCGGCTCGCCTCGGTGACCCGCTCCGACGACGGCAAGGAGATTCTTTTGGGTCACAATGCGTGGCAGACCGACCGGATAAACCGCCTGGAGCCGGGCAGCCCAGTCGAGCGATTCCTGCACCTGTTCGACCGCGGTGGAAGCGGGCAATACACGCTGACCTTCGATCCGGACAGCATCGCCCCACGGGTGCTTTCGTGGCACTCGGTGGCGGACTACGGCGGCGAACTCGGCGAGATCGGCATCGAGATCGACCCATCAGCCCCCGCCTCCGAACCGCGATCAGCTGGGATCCGCAAGCTGGTGGTCACCTTCAGCGAGTCGGTTTTGGCTTCGACCTTCGCTGACGCCAACGTTTACGTCGACGGCTTCGACCTGAACGGTGACGACGTGGACCTCACCGGGGTGGTCCACACCGCCACGTTGCAATCTGGTGACAAGGTTGGCGTGATCGAGTTCTCGCCGGCATTGCCGGCCAATGCCCGTTATTGCATCATGCTAGTTGATGTAATGGACCGTTCAAGCAACCGGCTTGCCGGTGACGGCTCGCGCATCGACGTGACCTCTTTGCCGGGCGATGCCACCGGTGACCGGCGAGTGAACAATACGGATGTGGGTGGTGTCGGCTCATTATTGGATACCGATCCAATCGATCGTGACGAGCGTTATCACTTGCGTAGCGACTTCAATTGTGACGGGCGGATCGATCAGGATGACATCAACGTGGCTCTGGCTGCACGTGGGACAGACGCGCGTTTTGTGCCCAATCCCTGCTTGAGCAAGGGCAAGGACGTTGATGTCGAGCTTGAGCTTGATACTCCAAGCATCACCACCATCGATCGCAGGGGCGGGCTTACGCCCGCGCTTTCCGAACCGGCTGCATTACCTGCCGCCGATTCCACGCGGCAAAGGTAGGGCGGGTTTCAC
>JAGLWJ010000630.1 GCA_023133475.1 Phycisphaerae bacterium
CCTTGACCATGCCACCCGCCACCCGCCAGACCGTAGGGGTCCAGGAAGCTTAACGGATCGCTGGCGACGTACTCATAGAGGGTGCTCCCATCGACGTATCCCATCGGATCACGCTGGAGCCCGCGGCCGAGGGTGGGCGAGTAACTGCGGTACAGGAAGTGATACAACTCCACAGCAGCGTCGTAGCGTTGGCTGGTCCACATGAATGGATTGCCGTAGCGCGAGCGGTCTGCGATTACGGGATGGGGGATGCCTGGATCGCCGATGCGGTTGTGGAACTCGGCGAAGTCGTCGAGGTCTACGTCGGTGTCGGAGTCCACGTCGTACAGAAAGTGGCACAGGTCGTCGCCGGCGCCCAGGCATTCCTGGAAGCCGGAGAAGTCGAACAGGTCGACTTGGCCATCGCGGTCGGCGTCGAAGTAGGTTGAGGACCAGCGGACACATTCCGGCTCCAGGGATACGCCGTTGCCCGTGAAGCAGGCTGCCAAGTAGCCTGAGTCCTCTATGCCAATATGCTTGTCGCCGTTGCGGTCATGGACGAATACGCACAGCGGATCGGAGGAGCCGTAGCAGGCGTTGAAATGAGCCTCATCGTATTCATCAACGTCACCATCCAGGTCGGCGTCGTGGTGGAAGCTGGGCCTCTCCACCATGGTCTTGCCGTATGGGTCGTAGACGTACCGCTCCACCACCGTCCCGTTTGAGTTGGCCAACGCGATCACGCTGCCGAGCATATCCTTGAGGTAGTACAGGTATTCCTCGGTCCCGGCTGACTCGTCGCCCAGGCGGGTAAGGTCCACCATCACCAGCGGATCGGGGAAACTTGGCCCGTGAACAAACCAGCGCTCGAGCACGTCGTTTTCGGGGTCGCCGCTGTAGTGCTCAGCCAGACACGCCGTTCGGGATGGAAAAGGCGTCAGACTGCGGACGCCTCCCAAAGAACACGCAAAAATCAACCCGACGCTTTTTCTGGCCGCACCACCTCCGCGCGCCACACGAGTGAGCTTCACTCTCGCAACGAATCAAAAACCTGCTTTCGCAGTTTCTCCTCCGCAAAGGACAAGCCATGTTTAGAACATAACCGCTTAACTTCCAGAATAGTTTTATCCGCCAAGCCGGCTTGGCCGCTCTCTGCATAGAGGACCGCCAACACTGCCGTTTCATTGCGAACAGCAGACCAATCATAATATGGACATTCAAACCCATCCTTGAGTAGTTCTCTGAGCAAGCTGATGTAATGTTTCGTATAATGAATCTCTTCCGACAAATTCTGCTCACAATTGGCAATTGCCGCTCTACATGCTGCACCTAAGATCACTTCATGTTTGGGGTCTTTGCGCGAAACCAGTTCTTTGAGCCTCGTCACGAATCTGCGGGCGTGATAACGACTCTGACGAGTTTCGAGCCAATACCCCAGCTTCTCGTGAAGGTAATCGATTTCGTCCCATTCGTGGATGAAATTCCGTCTATTGGGTGGTGGCTTTTGCATCTTGTGAACGCCTTACATTGCTATGGTTTCTTGGGTTCGGGACCGGGGTCAAGGTCATCCAGTATCTTCTTCTTTTTGGGGGGTAGAGAATCCCAATACTTTTTTTTTCTCTCCCACTCTTCGTAGGCTTTCCGTTGCTTCTCCTGGGCCTTTTTGCGGAACTTCTTCTTTTTTTGAGGGTCACTTTTGTCCCGGTGGCCTTTCCCGGGCGTATGTTTCTTTGTCTTCTTTTGCCCGTCCTCCTCCTCCTCTTGCATCTTTAGAATTTGACGCATACGTAGCCGTTGACAACATTTTTTGATGGCATGTTGAATAGCAAACTCGATATGATCCGGCGATGGGCATGGTGCAATCACGTCGCCTACCAGCGGACAATCGTTGCTTTTTAGCCATTCATTGGCGGAGTCAATATCTTTCAGGTTTTTCAGCCATTCCAGCGGCTCGTTTCCCCGCAAGTCGGACCACTGATGTGGCAAAAGCATGGGTGGCGGGTCCCAGTGTTTATAGCGTGGTGATGAGTCTTGCCCGGGCCTTGCCGGCTCTATTTCGGGTATTGGATACCGCGGAATAACAGGACGATAGCGCGGTGCAGGCCTGTGCCGTGTTGGCGGCACGCCTCTGCCGCCGAGGAGATCGATCCAGCTTGGCGGGCAACTCATGACGTATTCATAGAGATTAGCCGAATCTACATACCCCAGCGGGTCGCGCTGAAGCCAGCGGCCTAATTCGGGTGAGTAGCTGCGGTACGTGAAGTGGTATAGGCCTAGCGCGGCGTCGTAGCGCTGCCCCGTCCACATAAACGGGTTGCCGTAGCGCGAGCGGTCGGCGATCACCGGATGAGGGACGCCAGGGTTGCTGATGTGGTTGTGGAACTCGGCGAAGTCGTCGAGGTCTACGTCGACATCGCCGTCCACGTCGTACAGAAAATGGCACAGGTCGTCGCTGGCGCCCAGGCATTCCTGGAAGCCGGAGAACTCGAACAGGTCGACTTGGCCATCGCCGTCGGCGTCGAAGTAGGTTGAGGACCACCGGGCACACTCCGGGCCGGGTTCCACGCCATTGGTCGTGTAGCACCCGGCGAAGTAGCCCGAGTCCTCTATGTCAATATGCTTGTCGCCGTTGCGGTCATGGACGAATATGCACAGCGGATCGGAGGAGCCGTAGCAGGCGTTGAAATGAGCCTCATCCTCCTCATCGACGTCGCCGTCAAGGTCGGCGTCGTGATAGAAGCTGGGCCTCTCCACCATGGTCTTGCCGTATGGGTCGTAGACGTACCGCTCCACCGCCGTCCCGTTCAAGTTGGCCAACGCGGTCACACTGCCCAGCAGGTCCTTGAGGTAGTACAGGTATTCCTCGGTCCCGGCTGACTCGTCGCCCTGGCCAGTCAGGTCCACCATCACCAGCGGATCGGGGAAACCCGGGCCGTGGACGAACCAGCGTTTGAGCACGTCGTTTTCGGGGCCGTCGCTGTAGTATTCAGCCAGACACGCTGCTCCACCGGCGTAGACGTGGGTGGTGATCTCATCAATCTCAACCATCGTATAGGTCCACGTCGTCACCCGCCGCCCCAAGGCATCGTACCAGTGCCACTGACGAGAGCCATTGTTGCTCGCGTTCCGGACTTTGATCAGCCGGTTCTCCGCGTCGTACTCATATTTCTGCGAGCCATCGTTGGTCAGATTGCCGTTGTCGTCGCTGACCAAGCTGATCTGCTGGGCAGAGCCGATCTGTTGGGTCAGGTATTCGTTAGCCGCGTTGGCTGTACGCGCGTCGGTCACCGGGTCTCCGCCGCCGACGGTAGTGCCCGTAGCCAGCCAGTTGCCCAATATGTCCAGATTGCTCCACTGACGCGCCTGCGCGAACGGGCGCGGAGCCGGCTCGACTACCGCGGTTTGATCCCCATTCAGCACACCACGATCGAACCGCGTCAGCCGGTGCAAACTATCGTACTGATAGACCTCCGACAGATACTCGCGACCGGGCGTCCGGGCCTCCCGATACGTGACATTCGCCACCTTGTCGTACCCGTAGCCGATTCGCTCCAGCGTAAGCGTGCCCCGCACGTGCTCGATCTGCCGCACCCAGCCGTTCGGGTCGTACATGTAACTCGAGTTGATCACATTGCCCAACGTCCGCCCGACAAGCCGGTCGGCACCGTCATAGCTCGACGCCCCGACCAACTCGCGCGGCCCATACACGATATTCTTCAATCGCCCGCGCCCATCGTACGTCTCGACCACGTCCGCACTCGCTCCCGGATAGGTCAGCCGCCGGGTCTGCGTATGCGCTTGCGCATCGATTTCGTATCGCAGGTCGGTGGCGTAGGACACCTCGCTGAAGAGAGTGACTTCCTGGTCGGCGCCGGTCAATCGCCCGGCG
>JAGLWJ010000631.1 GCA_023133475.1 Phycisphaerae bacterium
AGACTAAATCGACAGCCCCTAAAGCAGTGGCCCACCCACCGCCTCACAACAACCCGACCGGGATCGCTGTGACCTTGTCCGTGAGCGGTAGCCGTTCGCGGCAAAGGCATACGACGCCCCCGTCCGACCGATCCAGCTTGAGCCGATCCAACGCCGAAAACGGCTGTGTCCACTCCCGGCGAGGACTGGCAGACTTCTTGATCTCCACGGGATAGATGGCCTGGTCCTGAACCAGCAGCAGGTCGATCTCCTTGCCGTCCTTGTCGCGGTAGTAGTAGATTGGCGGCTGCTTGCCCCGGTTCCACCAGCTCTTCAGTACCTCGGCAACAACGTACGTCTCCAGAATCGCACCGCTCATCGCCCCTGCTTCGAGCGTCTCCGGCGATGACCACTCGGTAAGATAGGCGCAGAGCCCCGTGTCGAGGAAGTACAGCTTCGGTCTCTTGACCAGACGCTTGGTGACATTCGTGTGATACGGCTGCAACAGCAGCACCTGGAAACTGGCCTGAAGGACCGAGAGCCAATTCTTGGCTGTATTCACCGCCACATCCACGTCGCGGGCGAGGTCGGTCAGGTTCAGCATCTGACCCGTACGCGCCGCACAGGCCTTCAGGAAGCGGATGAAACTTGCCTCGTTGCCGACCTGCGCCAGATCCTTCACGTCACGCTGGAGATACGTCTGCAAGTACGAGCTGTAGAAAAGGTCGCGATCGCGAACTTGCTTCGTCACGAGCGCCGGAAATGACCCCAACCAGATATCCGCGTAGAGCCGTTTGAGAGTCAGCGCTGGTGCAGATGCCTCCCTCTGCTTCAGCAGGCGTTTCGTAGGCAGAAACGGAGTGAGGGTGAACTCGCGCCGCCGCCGCTCACGGTTCGAGAGGCCGAGCAACGACAAGATCGCCATGCGGCCGGCCAGCGTCTCGGAGACACCCTTCATCAGGTGGAACTGCTGCGATCCGGTCAACCAGAACAAACCACTCCGTCGCTGCCTGTCGACGGCCATCTTGATCAGCGGCAGGAGTTGTGGCGCGTATTGGATCTCATCGATCAGCACCGGCGGCTCGTATCGCTCCAGGAACAAGGCCGGGTCCGTCTGGGCCAGCGCCCGCACGGCGGGATCGTCGAGCGTAACGTAGCGCCGCTCCTTGCCCGCCAGTTGCTGCAGGAGGGTGGTCTTGCCGACCTGCCGCGGGCCGGTGACCAGGATCACCGGGAACTGTTTCGAGGCTGCCTTGCAGCAGTCGCTCATTTCGCGTGCGTAGAACATAATAATCGTCCAGTATGCAATGCGGTTGCACGATAGACGGTGTCGGCGAGGCTGTCAACCCCGCTTTTCTTGAAAGGGGGTCAGGCTTACTTATTGACGGGCAGGTGGCCGGGGCAAGTAGTTGGGTGGCACGGGCAAGGACCGCCCCCAGAAGACGTTCATTATGCGATGACGCTATCTGGCGGTCCTTGCCCGTGCTGGACGCTGGAAGCTCTGTGGGCGCCACGTAACAAGCCCACGGACAAGGCCACCCGCCGTCCGACTTCAAGGTGTATTGCGTGGCTTTATAATGTAAATTCCCTCTTTGGGGCGGATTCGCCCGTGGTTTTGCATACTTTACTCCACCCCCCTGTTTTTCTTATGATGACACCATGTGGATGGGGATTTTCCATGGAACCAAGTTCTGAAGGGGAGGTTGATAATGAAACCGGTAGGTTTTTTGCGCGTTCTAATTGTGCCTGCGACGTTTGCGGCTGTTCCCGTGGTGGCGTCGGCCCAGTTGCCGAGTTCTTTCGATCTGCGCGACGTTGGCGGGGCCAACTACGTCACCTCGGTGAAAAACCAGTCCGGCGGCACGTGCTGGACGCATGGGATCATGGCTGCCATCGAGGGGAACCTGCTGATGACCGGCAATTGGGCAGCAGCCGGTGAGAGCGGCGAACCCAACCTGGCGGAGTATCACCTGGACTGGTGGAACGGATTCAACGAACACAACAACGACGACATCGACCCGCCCTCGGGCAGCGGGCTCGAGGTGCATATGGGCGGCGACTATCGCGTGGGGTCAGCCTACCTCACACGCGGTGAGGGGGCGGTCCGAGACGTGGACGGGCAGTCCTACGGCTCACCACCCGACCGCTCCGACCCGAGCTACCACTACTATTATGTTCGCAACGTCGAGTGGTTTGTGGCTGGGGCGGACCTCGGCAACATCGACACCATCAAGCAGAAGATCATGGACGAAGGGGTGATGGGCACATGCCTGTTCTGGGGCGGCGGATTCTATTCCTCGACGCTGAACTCGCACTATCAGCCGCCCGACAATGCCGAACTGCCCAACCATGCCATCGCCATCGTCGGCTGGGATGACGACAAGGAGACGCAAGCCCCACAAAACGGGGCATGGTTGTGCAAGAATAGCTGGGGCAGTGGATGGGGTGCCGACGGCTACTTCTGGATTTCCTACTACGATAAGCACTGTTGTCAGGAACCGGAGATGGGCGCGGTCTCCTTTCAGCAGGTCGAGCCGATGCCCTTCGAGCACGTCCACTTTCACGATTACCACGGCTGGCGCGACACCAAGTCCGACAGCAGCGAGGCTTTTAACGCCTTCGTCACCACCGGCGACCAGTTGCTCAAGGTGGTCAGTTTCTTCGTGGCTGCCGACAACGTGACCTACACGGTGACGGTCTACGACCGCTTCGAGGGCGGCCAACTGCTCGACGAACTTGCTAGCAAGACCGGTTCCGTCGAGCACACGGGGTTTTGCACCGTGGATTTGGATGTGCCGGCGGAACTTGCCGCAGGTGAGGATTTCTACATCTACCTGGAACTATCCGACGGGGGGCATCCGTATGACCGGACGTCTGACATTCCGGTTTTGTTAGGGGCGTCGTATCGCGTCATAGTGGAGTCCGCATCACAGCGGGGACAGAGCTATTACCTCAGCGGGACGACTTGGCTGGACCTCTATGATTTTGACGACACGGCGAACTTCTGCATTAAGGGTTTGGCGGTTGAGGATATCGGGGCAGGCGTCGGAGATTTGGACCGCGACGGCGACATCGATCTCGGCGACGTTAGCATCTTTGTGGATTGCATGACCGGCCCAGGCCCGGCAGAGGCGCCGCCGGATTGTTCCGCGGACCAGTTCAATTTGGCAGACATCGACGACGACGTGGACGTGGACTTGATTGATTTCTCGGGTTTCCAGGTGGTTTTTGGCGGTTGACAACCAGGAAGGCGGGTAGTTGTAGGGTGGGTGGAGCTTCGCGGAGCGAAGCGCAACCCACCACGCCTCTAATAAGTCCAGAGTCCAAAGTCCAAAGTCCAAAGTCAGAAA
>JAGLWJ010000632.1 GCA_023133475.1 Phycisphaerae bacterium
TTGGGCACGCAAGCCAAGGAGGGCCCAGTGAATATCGGCCAAGGAAGGCTAAAAACATGATCGCAATCCGGTACACCGGAGCAATAGTTAAGGCAAGACAGAGATCGCCAGAAATCTCGTTGTGCCTCGTCGAAAAGTCTGCGCCGGCTTGGCCGAAAAGACACGGCAGTGCCATTCCCGCCAGCCGCTTGTCTACATACATCGTGTGCAAGAGCGGCTGGTCGAATCCGGTCTGATACTTCTCCGCGACAATGAGCACGCTGTACTCGTCCGTTGCGAACTTCTCGGGAAGCCGCGTCTCCGAAATCGGCTTGCCATCTTTCTCACGGTTCATGTCGGGCTCGGTGTAGCTCACACCTGGTGCGTCCGGGTCATCCTCGATGGACTTGATGAGCTTGTAATAGGTCCGGTACGTCGTGTAATGCTTGAGGACATCGAGGATGAAGCCCTCCTCGATGGCCTGCCGCATGCTGTAAAGATGAAACGGCAGCGGCTTGCCGTCCGATCCCTTCGAGCCGAACACTTCGAGCGTCTTGTACTTCGGCGTGGCCGTGAACGCGAAGAAGCTGATGTTGGGCTGCCGACCGCGTTTGAGCATCGTCTTGAGAATCTCTTCCTCATGATCGGTAAGCCCTTGGGCCTCGGCCTCCTCCTTGGCTTTTTCCTTGATGCTGTTTGCCGCGAGCACGCCCTTGAGTTCGGTTGCGTTCTCCCCCGACTGCGAGTTGTGGGCCTCATGCCCCCCATTGAGACGTACCCTCATGCCCCCAGTTCCGCATAACCAACCTGCTTCCGGTTCGGAAACCAGTCCACACCGGCCGATTTCCCCGCGACGTGCGAAAAGGATGTCGCCTTCTTGTAGGATATGTCGTGCCAGTCGGACGCAAGTGTCTTCATCGACAGCGGAGTTCTCACCTGGAATGATGTGACCATTCACGAGATGCACGGGGTTGGCCAACGGGATGCCGCCAGGCTGATAGTCAGATTGGTGCAACTGGCTTCCAAAAGGACCGGTCTGAATTGAGCCACAGATATGTCGGAGCGGCACTACGTCCCATCCTTCCGGAACGTGACCGAGCCACTCGATGCCTGAGTCCTTCATCGGGGTGTCGGGGTTGCCGAGTTGCGTCGAGACAAGACTCTGTCCGGCGCCTCCGCCCAACATGAACCCGATGTCATCCACCGCCGGTTTTTCAAGGAAGTCATCCCCGCTGTCGGGATTCGACAACAGACGTTCGATCTTCGCTCGCAAATCCTCGTCGCCTCCGCATGCTTCGTCGAGGAAGGGGCTCTGTTCCTCGGCGGGAAGCTGATGGGCGGCGAGGAATACCTTCCGGATTTTCTGGTAGCGCTTTTTGTCCATTTGATGATGTCTCCTGACGACCAAGTCCAGCGCAACGGCGATGTCGGATCGCCGCGTGTCACGGGATCGACTACAGCGCCGGCAAGGGCGACATGTGGCAGAAACGGACCGCAACGAGGCTGGGGCTGGCTTCGACGTTAAGACCACGAGGGCGCCCGAAGAAAACCCGGCGAAAGAAAGCTGAGTAAAGACTCTCGACCCCCTTTCCCCCCGTCGAGGGCATAACCATTCTTAGCCGAACGCTACGGAGAAGGCGGGTGAAACCCGCCCTACCGTACTTTACGCCGTGCCGTCACCAAGACGACGACGGTAAGAAAGCAGAGAGTAACAGGCTCGGGAATCACGGTTACGTGGCCAAGCTCGAAGGTGACGGTATCGAAACCCTCCGGGTCCAGCCCAAACCCCTCGTTGAAATCACCCGGAGTTACACTAAGCAGCAGATCGGTCTCGCCGATCACGTCGGCGGAGAATGTCACCGTGGCTAAGAGGATGTCGCTCCCGCTGATACTATTGGGGAATGCCACACCAGCCAAACCGTCCCCATCGGGCGCGTATGCGGCGATCCAATCCGGGACGATCGTAGGTTCACCCACCAGCGAAACAACGGACTCGTCATCGATCGTCAGGTCGAGTCCCCAGGCAACAACCAGATCGGAGATGTCAGCCACAATGTTGATGTTGAATACATCCCCGAGATCAACAGTTATATCGGGCGGATCGAATCGTACAATGACGCTTGCCTGGGCCGATCGGCCAAGAGAGAGAGCCGTCAAGAAAACTGCAACAAACATGCAATTGAGGAGACGATACATGGGATTTCCTTTCCTTTCCTGAGAATCTTCACCGTGTCATCGGTTCACCTCCTCTCTCTCCGTCCCACAGACTCTCTCAATCCCGAAAACTGTCGGCGGTGGGTGCCCCATCCCGTTCCGGCTGCCTCCGTAGCAGGCAGCCGGACGGGGTGGGGGACTGACTCAAATCAGTACCGCGACCGTAAGGGAGCGGCCATGGGTCCCCCACCCTTACGGCCCTATAAAGACTACCTCAAACTCGTCATAGTCGAGCAGATTCACCTTCTGGTCTCCGTTAAAGTCAAACTTGATGGCACACGGGAACGCCATTACAGGTGAGCCGGGCATGCATCTTTGCATGGACGCAAAGTCAGCCAGGTCCACATCCTCATCAAAATCAAAATCCCCCAGTCTCCCAACGGGCGGAGCCGCCAGAAGATCGCCGATGAAGTCCCGATAGCATTGCAGCCACAACTGGTAATCGACGATGGTGACGGTGCCGTCGTCGTCGAGGTCGGCTTCGGGGTTGTATTCCGGCGCTCCGGTGCTGCGTCCGTACGCCGCCAAAAAGATCGCAAAATCATCTTCGTCAACGTCGCCGTCGTGGTCCAGGTCACCACATATCTCACACTCATCCGGGACACCATTGCTATTGGCATCCTGGCTGGTGCCGGCGGCGATCTCACACTCGTCGGGAATCCCATTCGACTGGCAGTCTTGGCTGGTTCCTGCGGCGATGTCGCATTCGTCAGGAATGGTATTGGCATTGCAGTCCTGGCTCGTGCCGGCAGCGATGTCCTGGTCGTCGTCGATGCCGTTCGCGTTGCAGTCCTCGCCAGGCTCGCACTCGTCAGGAATGTCGTTGGCGTCGGTATCGGCACTCCCGAGGAATGCCATCCCGTTTATGGAACTCGCCTTACTACTGCCGAGAAAGGTCCTCGCACCCGTACCGGCATCGATGGAGTACAGATCACCCCAACAAAACGCCAGCAGATTCCCGAACGAATCGGACGTCATGCATTGGAACTGGGTCGCGTCGCTAACCCCCATGGCCGGAAGCACGGTGATCTCCCCGGTATCCACATCGATGGTTTCCAACGCACCCTTCCCACCCCAGTCCGGGGGCACTGTGAACGAGTGGTAGAGTCTGCCTCCGGCGGATTCCGGCAGGAATGCAATCGACTGCCCCGCCCCCTGGCTGCCAACGATCCCAGTCGATGTGATCGACGCGTCGGCCGGGTCAAGGATCACAATTTCGCAGGGCGAAGAACTGGAGTTCCCCATGATTCCATAGAGGGTCCCGTCACTTCGGAAGGCGATGTCGGACAGAATTACGCCCGGGTCGCCAACAATAGTGACGGCTGCTGTGTCGGCGTCGATACGCACAAGGGGCCGTTTTCCTTGCCAGTCATCGCCTCCACACTTGACCACCCCATATAACTGGTAGGTAAGGGGATGGGCACTTAGCCCCAGCATGTTGGTAACGGACTGGTCCATCGTGTTGATCAGCGTGAGCGAACCATCCGTGTGATCAACCTGGTAAAGTGCAGGCTCTTGGCCTCCGGCAAACAATACTCCGCGCAGGTCGCACTCGTCGGGGATCCCGTTTGGCTGACAGTCCTGGCTAAGCCCCTCTGCAATTGTACAAACGTCACCGGTCCCGTTGTCGTCACAGTCCTTCTGCGCCGGGTTTGCGTGGTTCGGGCAGTTGTCGCAGGCGTCCCCCAGACCGTCAGTGTCGACGTCCTCCTGGGTGGGGTTGAACACCAGCATGCAGTTATCGTCAGGGTTGGGGATTCCGTCGTTGTCGGCGTCACCGAAAAGCGGTCTCAGAGCCAAGCTGTGAAAATCGCCCGCAGTAATAGCGATGAAGTCGTTGCCAACGGGCGTGGTGTTCAGCTCAAAGTCATTTCGACCCCACCCGGCGAGCGAACCGTCGGCTTTGAGGGCCAGGCTGTGATGTTTACCCGCGGTAATGGCCGTAAAGTCGTTGCCGGCGGGCACGTCGGTCTGGCCATAGTGGGGGTGGCCTTCTCCGGGTCCCGCTCCCCACCCAACGAGCGAGCCGTCGACCTTGAGGGCCAGACTGTGAGACTCGCCCGTGGCAATGGCAACAAAGTTGTTGCCGGCGGGCACGTCGCACTGGCCATGGTCGTTACGACCCCAGGCGACAATCGAGCCGTCGGTCTTGAGGGCCAGACTGTGCCCGCCGAATTTCGCGGCGGCAATGGCCACAAAGTCGTTGCCAACGGGTATGTCGTCGATCTGGCCATGTCCGTAAACCTGAGAACCCCACCCGACGATCGAGCCGTTAGATTTGAGGGCCAGACCATACTGCCAACCCCCGGAAATGGCCACAAAATCGTTGCCGGCGGGCGGAGGCGGGAGGAACGAAAGGTCCCAGTCGACGATCGAGCCGTCGGACTTGAGGGCCACACCGTGATCGGCACCCGCGGAGATGGCTGTAAAGTCGTTTCCAGCGGGCACGTTAGTCTGGCCCTGGCCGTTCGCGCCCCACGCGACGAGCGAACCGTCAACCTTAAGGACCAGATTATGAAAGTTGCCCGCGTCAATAGCTATAAAGTCGTTGCCAACGGGTACGTCAGCCTGGTCATACCAGTTCGCGCCCCACGCGACGAGCGAGCCGCAGAGCACATCGCACTCGTCGGGTATCCCGTTAGCGTTGTCGTCCTGGCTGGTGCCGGCGGCGAGGTCGCACTCGTCGGGGATGCCGTTCGGCTGGCAGTCCTGGCTGGTGCCGGCGGCTATGTCCTGGGCGTCGTCGATCCCGTTGTCGTTGCAGTCCTCATAAAGCTCGCACTCGTCTGGGATGCCGTTGTTGTTGAGGTCATTGGGGAAGATGCCGCAACCACCGATATTCGCGACGGTCTCCGATTCACCAAACTCACCGCCTGATCCGACCAGGGTTCCGTTACAGTAAACTTCATAGTAACCCTCGCCGTAGTTGCAACAAATGCCATCCCAACACACATCGTAAATGGTAAAGTCAAAGCAGCCGTTTGCGGCCACCTTGATCTCATACGTGTATAGCGTCAAGGAGTGATCGTAGGGCCCATCTGAGGCTACAACGCCACCCCCTTGCTCGATCAGTTCCCACGTGGTTTCGGCGGGGTACTCATCTGTATAGATAACAATACTGATATGGCTTATGCCGATCTGGCAGTCGTCTGGGATGCCGTCCAGCTGGCAGTCCTGGCTGAGGCCCTG
>JAGLWJ010000633.1 GCA_023133475.1 Phycisphaerae bacterium
CCGGGACCTCCATGGGCGATGACACCGTTTGCGACCCGAACCCGTGCCCACCGGTCAACGACACCTGTGATGGCGCCATTGTAGTCAATTGCGGCGACACGCTGATCGACGAGAGCAACGAAACCGCCAACAACGACTACGACCCCGGTTCCGGTGGTTGCACCGGCTACTCCGCCACTGGCCCCGATGTCACCTACTCGTTGACACTGGCGGAGTTCACGGATGTGACGATCACGATGGACGCGGCGTTCGATGCCTCGCTGTATGTGGTCACCGATTGTGCCGATCCTGAGAACACCTGTGTCGTCGGCGACGACAGTGGCAATCCGGAAACCGTGAACTTCATCGCGGAGCCGGGCGTCACCTACTACATCATCGCCGATGGGTACAGCCTCTCCAGCTCCGGGTTGTTCGAGCTGGATGTTGCGTGTGTGGTTCTGCCGACCGGTGCGTGCTGTGTTGATGACGAGTGCAGAGTCATTACTGCGTACGAGTGCACCGTCATGACGAACGGCGTCTATGTCGGTGACGACGTGCCGTGCGATCCGGACCCGTGCACGGCAGGCGCGTGCTGCTACTCTGACGGCAGTTGCCAGGAGCTGACTGACCCCGATTGCATCGCTGCCGGCGGCACCTACTCTGGCCCGGGCACCTCTTGCACGCCGAACGAGTGCCCGCAGCCGGGCGACAATTGCGGCATGCCGCTGGTGTTCGCCGATGAGTTCATCAACAGCAACTCCACCTGTGGTCGCGTTGACGACTACTACGAGGAGACCTGCCTGGGTTACTACGATCATGGTGAGGACATTATCTACGAATGGACCGTCACCGAGGCAGCTTGCTACGACCTGACGATCGATCCGCACGGCACAACTTACTCCGGCATTGCTGTGGGCAGCAACGGTGCGTGCCCGCCCGATCCGTGCCTGGCTGTGGATACCTCTTCCTCGAGTTCCCCACACGGGATCACCGAGTTGGAGATGGTGCCTGGTGTCTATTACATCATCATCGACACTTGGGCGAGCCCGGACTGCATCCCGTCGTTCATTCTCACCGTCGAGCACTGCCCGACGGGGGCGTGCTGTGGGACGAACGGCATGTGCACCATCGAAAAGCCGGCAGACTGTGAAGCCGAAAACGGGTTCTATCTCGGTGACGACATCACGTGTGATGGCGATCCGTGTGCGACCGGTGCGTGCTGTCTGGCGGACGGCTCGTGCATTGAGGTGGACGAGGCATATTGCCTCAGCACCAACGGGGTCTTCGAGGGCTGGGGCACCAACTGTGCCACCACGGAGTGCCCGCAACCTCCGCCGGCTAACGACGATTGTGCCAATGCCGAGGCGATCGGCGATGTGAGCCGCAACGCTTTCGACACAACGTGGGCGACAAACGACGGCATTGGTGAGTACACCACTGGCCCGAATATCTGGTACTGCTACACTGCCTCGTGCACGGGGACGGCGACGATCAGCCTGTGTGGCAGCAGCTTCGACACGAAGCTGGCAGCATATGATGGCTGCTCCTGTGATCCGCTTGGCACACAGCTCGCCTACAACGACGACAACTACAGTGCATGCGGTTCGGGCGGCAATTCGCAGATCGATGCTCTCGACGTTATCGCGGATCAACAATACCTGATCGAGGTGGGTGGTTACCTTAGCCATGCCGGTGAGGGGCTCCTGGAGATCACCTGTGTTCCGACGCCCACCGGTGCCTGCTGCGGCACCAACGGTCTCTGTGCGGTGGTGACCGAGGATGAGTGCAACGCCGAGAACGGCCTCTATCTCGGTGACTACATCACGTGTGATGGCGATCCGTGTGCGACCGGTGCGTGCTGTCTGCCGGATGGCTCGTGCATTGACGTGGACGAGGCCTATTGCGTCAGCACCAACGGGGCCTTCGAGGGCGGGGGCACCAACTGTGCCACCACGGAGTGCCCACAGCCTTGCGTGCCGGACATCACGGTCGACTTCGCCACTGACTTGCCGTACACGGACGTTGGTGACACAACCTGCGAGCTCGGCAATGATTACAGTGACACCTGCTTGGGCAGTTATGACAGTGGTGAGGAAATCATCTATGAGTTGACCGTTCCTGCGGCCATCTGTGTCGACATCACACTGACGTCTGACACGACGTACACGGGAATGGGCGTCGGTGCGGAGTGCCCGCCGGCGATCTGTATCGCCAGTTCGACCAGCAGTTCGACGGACGAAGAGATCGTCGGGCTGAATCTCACGGCGGGAACCTACTACCTGATGATCGACACCTGGTCGACTCCCTTCTGCATCACCACCTTCGACTTGGTCATCGAGGAATGCCCGTCCATCGGGGCGTGCTGTCGCGACTACAATGCGAGCTGCGATGACGACATCGCTGAGGCGGCCTGCGACGGCGTGAACGACACATGGTTCGCCGGCGAGGCGTGTCTCGATGTCACTTGCCCCGAGCCGCCGCTGGCAAACGATGAGTGCGAAGGCGCGCTGTCTATCGCGTGTGGCGGTTCGGCAGCGACCGACAACTGCACTGCAACGTCGGGTGTGGATGACCCCTCTCCGAGCTGTGCGTACGGTGAGTACGGGTCGGTGTTCTTCACGTTCGTAGCCACCGAGACCAGTGCACGGGTCCGCACGGATCTCAACTCGACCGGCACGGACTCCGAGTACGCCGTATACGAAGTGAACCAGGCCGACATCTGCAACGAGACGTCCTGGACCGAACTCGGCTGCAGCCAGGACGAGGGTCTCGGCTACAATGGGGACATCTGTGTGACCGGTTTGACGGTT
>JAGLWJ010000634.1 GCA_023133475.1 Phycisphaerae bacterium
AGGCGATCGCCTGGACATATCGATCCTGCGCTTCAACGCCCGTGTAGTAGACTTTCCAGTCTCGACCCCAACGTTCCGCGTAGCTGACAATTGCTTCAGATGCGGTGGAGTGCACCGTCAGCAACTCAGCCCCTTTGAGAGAGTAGAGGTCGGCGTCGTCCGCGTTGCCGGGGTCAACGGCACTGGTGATGCAATCAAAGCATGTCGACGGCGAAAGTCCGCCGCAGTCTACACCTTCCTCACCAGCATCTGGATCGTACCTCCTGTTCGTCCATTTGATGGGCGTAAAGATATCGACCGGCCGAGTGGAGAAGTTGCGACTGTCATAGCCACCGTCGTCCTCCACTGTTGCCTCATCACGACGACCAACCTCGCCGTCATCAAAGACAAGCAAGGCGACACGGTAGGCCCAGTCGTACTCGTCGTCAAGATTCTCGTTGACGTAGGTTAGATACGCATTCCAAGAAACCGTGCCTGTCGTTGAGTTGTAGTTGACGTTGCGGACGTTGAAAGCGTGCTCGTTGATGTGGTGATCATCCTCAACGAAGTTGAAGGCCCAACCCACGGGAACCACCGTCGCCTTTTTTCGTCCAACAAGCGCTGTGTGGGTCCTGGATGCCGGTATCGGCCCAAGCCGCCCTGTGGCCGAGCTACCGCTCTCGTTCGCGTACACAACGGCGCCGCCATTGAAGCCAACAACCTGCCACCAGTACTGCCATGCATACTCGTCGTCGGCGTTCTTGTCCTGGTAGCGAGCCGTTGTTCTCCACGTGATCTCACCGAGCGATGGGTCGTAGCTGACGTTCTCAATCTTGATGGCAATGCGGTCGATGTGATGGTCATCTTGCGTGAAGATGAATTGCCAGCCGCTCAGCAGTACCGTGGCGGCATCGAACCCCTTGAGCGCCTCGGCCTGAAAACGGCCATAGTGCCGGCTGAGGCCCATGTCGTGGATCTGCGGTGACACCCCGCTGTGGAGGTATCCGCCGTGCAGGCCGATGAATGCATGTGCGACGCTCCAGTTGTAGGGATCGTCAGCGTTGTGATTCTCGTAGTGGACATCGGTGTACCACCGCCAGACGACTTCATCCGTATTCGTGGCGCTTGCCAGGTCTGGGATCGCTTTGCTCACTCGGAGTTGGTGCTTCTTGATGTGGTGGTCGTCATCGATAAAGTCAAAGGACCAACCAGCGGGAACGACCGCTAGCTGCCATTCCGGCTTGGGTGGAGGTGGAAGCGCTGCCAAGCCGACGCTGTTGGACACCGCCACAATCATCGGGCTGGCATAGACAGTCGTGGGAGAGACGTGGACGAGGTTCTGTGCGCCCAGCAGTGTGTAGCGAAAGACAAGCGTTTCGCCAGGCTGCAGCACAGGAACGGTCTTTCGCCACGCGATCGCAGGATCGCTCTCGGCCACATCAATGAACTCGAAGTCGGGCTGGTCAGCCGTGTTGAGATGATGGACCTCGCCCACATTGAACACGTCTTCAAGCAGCAGATTCGAGACCGGTGTAGCCTGCTTGTTTGTCAGCGAGATTTCGACATTGACATTATTCTGGTCGCGCACAGCCGTCTTGACCACCTCGACATTGACGTCCAGATCCGTCCACTTGAACACAAGGGGGTAGGGGTAGATGTCGGCGCCACTCCATGAATAGGTGAGACGGCCGTCCTGCTCGGTTACTTCTTGGTACGGACGGGTCGCGGTGACCAGGCGTGTGGCTGTGTCGGCCAACGTCGCTGCCAGATGGAAGCTATCCGCATGCTGCGCAAAAAGACGGCTGTTGACCATGATACCAGGGTCAATGCGGGTCGCGAAGATCCTCTCGTGCAAGGTGGGGATCGTGTAGACAAAGACCACCTCTTGCGTTTCCGCGGGCGCCAATGTCACGGTAGTCGATGGCACCTGGGGCATGGGTGGCGCCTGTTGCGCAGTCTGTGCTCGCGGCGCTACAGTCCATGACGCTTGCGCCCCGGCTTTGCTTGCTCCGACCAGCGCTTCAATCGGCGTGACCGTGAGCGTCTTCGCCACCACGTCCTGGTTGGCGAGAACGTAGCGCGCCTGAACCAGTGCCACATCGCCCTGTATGTCGAGGCTCACATCGACGCTGGGTAAAGTGACGGTCGGGTCGTCGAACGGAATCGGTACGAGGTCGAACATGACGTATATATTCACCACGACAAATGCATCGGGTACGGACGCCAGTCGGACGGATAGTGTGTGGGCTCCGGCAGTGATGGGAGCCGAACGCGCAATCTTATCGACGACCTGCGAGAATGCGTCGGGTCCGATGACGAGGCTGTCATCAATGCGAAGCTCTGCGGCCGAAATCCGTTGTCCGTGCGGCGGATCGTGCAGGCCGTTCGATACCTCGATGCAAGCATAGCCGCCCATGGGGACATGGAAGGATCGCGTTTCCACCTCGGGCTTGCTCGTCGTACGGAGAATCTGAGCCGGACCAACTACGTGCAGGGTTCGCGCCAAATCGGCGCAGGCGTCTGGAAGTTGTACTGTACTAACGATCTCGTTGCTGGATTTACAACCCCCGACCATGCAAATGGCTGCTAAAGTTAAAGTTATTGTTGCAAGTGAGAGAATGACTCGCAGGATTGTTTTCGAAAGCACTTGCTTGTTGGAAACTACATCCCTCTTCGATTTTTTTGAGCTTTGCATGTGACCCTCCGTTGTGATGTCTGAGGGCCACTGCCACTTTGGTAACCCGTGTGCCTCAATGAGGCCCGCGACTTTGTTCCCCTGCCGTCGCCAGCAAGGTCACCTTTTCCGTGGCTTTCAGAAAACATAAGCTCCTCCTGTCAACAGAATAAATCTACGGCAACGGGATAACTCAACGGTCGCTGGATGGTGATGCTCATCGTGAATCCAGCCTCCTTTCTTCTTCAACCACCCTGCGTAAATGCCGGTGCCGAGATCCATTTCGACTTCACTATAAAATATTACACTACTTGTGCAACCAGAACCAGCTGCCAAATCACTGTATGCTGTATGCCAAATCGGCATGTAGGTTCTTTACCTCCTCCATGACTACCTTGAAAACTATGGGGGATGCAGCGTATCGTTCGGTTCTAAGGACAACTGTTTACGCGTTACCTGCTACTGGCTGGACACCAAACTTCAGTTTGTGGCCTTGCCCATCGACGACCGACCCGCATTCTGCTATAGTGGGTCAGGTCATCAAGACCATCAGGAGGCAATCATGAGCACGATCACCAACATCGTGGTCACCGGCAAGAGCGGCGCTGGCAAGCAGCCTCGCATCGACGTGTTGCTGCGAGAATTCGGCCTCAAGCAGCTGTCCACTGGAAACATATTTTGGTATTTTATACTATAGCTGCGCTCGCCGCTGGCGGCTGACGAAATGAGCGAATGCAAAGAGCAGGGCGAGAAGAGCCCAAGCCGTGGCGTCGCCACTTGATAAAGACCGACACGAGCAACCTGAGTCATCTGCATTCTGTGCAGCGAGACAGTCGCAGTCACATTTGAGACAGGTTCCATTCGGCGAAGGCGTTTGGTAAGGGCACCGACAGACGCTATCGCCCGGCACGCACAACTCTGGGTCCCCCCAACTACCTCCGCACATCACCATGCCATCGGCTGGGCAGGTAACCATAGCCGGAACCTCCTGGCATCGACACTCTGGACAATAGCTGTCGCTACAGACCGCACCAGCATCAGAATACCTGCAAGCGTAGTAGTCAAAGCACCTCGGAGGTGTGGCGCGGGCCGCTGCTCCCAAACCCAGCAGCAACAGAAGCACAAGCCCTGGACCACAGAACGCAGCGTATCGCTTAGTTCTAAGGACAGATATCTCCATAATACGTCCTCCAATTCCATGTGCCGGTCGGACACGAGTACTGGCCCGGGTAGTTCATGAGGAGGTGGCCGTCGATCGGCCTCTTGCCTTGCACGTTCCCATACTCGCCGTAGTGATCGTTCCAGATGTTGTCGGTTGCGTTCGCAGCCCAACACTTATCATGGCGCCGCACGTACATCCAACCATAATCGAGTATACGAAACTTCCCCTGGTAGTAGACGACGTTGTAGGTGTGGCCGCCGGATTTGCCTTTCTTCACAGGGTTTGGGCAGGCAGCCTGACCCTGATCCACGTCGTTGTGGTGGTCGGCGCTGAACACGCAATGCCACGAAAAACCGAGTGAGCGCAGCAGCGCTGCGCGTAAGATGCTGAAGTCCTCGCAATCGCCGCAGTAGAGGGCCTCGCAACGGCTACCCGACTGCGCGATGGTGCGATACGCCGACTGCGGTCCATCCCAATCCTCATCGTCTTCCACGCCTCCCATGTGCGCATCGACCCACCAGGCGATCGCCTGGACATATCGATC
>JAGLWJ010000635.1 GCA_023133475.1 Phycisphaerae bacterium
CGACCCGAAGGGGAGCGTGAAAAGTCGTAGGGTGGGTGGAACCTCGCGGAGCGAGGTGGAACCCACCAACCAGCGACGAGTCCCGTAGGTCGGGTCCGCAGACCCGACATCTCCTGGTGACACCGTTGGGAATCCCGAATGTCTGCTGATAGCTGACGGCTGATAGCTGATAGCTCCCTCTAAATATCTTCGTATTTTCTTCCGCGCCAGACCACTCCGTGGCGGCGGTAGCGCACGAGAGACCGGATCAGAATCCACCACCAACACAACTCGCGGAGCGGATTGAGGAACGCTATGTACCACGGCTGACGGAAAACCCGGGCGATCAGCCCCAACACCGTGTGCATGCATACCAGCGAAATCGAAGCGGGCACACTGACCGAACCACAGGCCAACGCCACGGCAAAACCGTAATAAGGCAGCAAACTCAACACCGTCCCGGCAACGAAAGGAAGCGGCAAACCCCACGGCCTCATGCGCAGGAAGTGGTACAGGTTCTTGGTGAATCCTTCGATGGTTTCGCGGGCGCTCTCATACATGCGGAGGCGGATCAGCGGGCCGGCCATCACTACGGTTTCCTTGAAACCAGCCCGCTTAACCGCGTAGCCCAGCCCGATGTCGTCAATGACGGCACTTTTGAGGCAGCCGAACGCCCCACAGGCTTCCAAAGCATCACGGCGGACCAGGTTGAACACGCCGCCGCCCTGGGCGAACAGACGGCTTTTGGTGCGGCTGACCAGAAACGTGGGGAAGACGGCGAAGGGGACCAGGTACAACGCCGACATGATAGCCGCCTCGAACACACCACGAGTGCCAAGGCAGGGATAAGCAAAGAGCATCCCAGCCTCCTCGCATAGTGCATGGCAAATCGCCCGCCGCACCAGGTCGGGGGCATAAACCACATCCGCATCGACGAACAAAAGCCAATCACCCTTGGCACGTTTCCGGCCTATCTCCAGAGCGTTTGGTTTCCCCAGCCAGCCGGCGGGTGGGTCTTGTCCTGGAATGACGGTCAGGTTCAAGAATTCGGCTTGCAGTTCCGCCAGGATTTGCGGGGTTGCATCGGACGAGCCATCGTCCACCACAATGACCTCCAGGCCCGGATAATCCTGCTTGCAGAAGGAACGGACCGCAGCCCCAATACCACGCTCCTCATCCCGAGCCGGCACGACAATGGACACAAAAGGCCATTCATCCGGCGGCGTGATCTCTATACGGCTGACGTCACGGACCAGAATCCAGTTGACGATAAACTGGAGCAGGAAGACACTCCAAAGTGCCGCCCCAACCCATAAGATGATTTCAATTCCGTTGCCCATCGCCGCGGGTTTACTGCTTCGCCTGCTTCTGTAGCCAGAAGTGATAACCCACCATCGCGATCGTCGAAAACAGCCCGACGCCCATGCAGATGTACCAGAAATTCTGCGGGTGGTAGTGCTCCCAGAGCATTTCCCGAGCCACGGCTTCGCTCTTGCCCAGGGCGTCAGCCAGCGCCGGCATCACTTCGCCTTTGGTAAAAGCCTCCACCACGGAGCTGTTTTGACCGAGTTCGGTTACCAGGTAGTCCCGGGCCAATTCATGCTTGTCCGATATTCGGTCATATAGAGGCCCACCGATGAAGTTTGCTCCCGACCAGCCAACCGCAAACGGAATGTTTGAATAGCCCATGTACAGGGCCTTCTTATCCGGCGGAGCCATCAGTCCGATGTATTCGCTGAACTTCGGACCGCAACACATCTCGCCAATCGCAAAAACAAAGATGCCGAAAACACACGCCCATCCGCTGGTCGAGGTACCAGCCAACAGCAGACCAAAACAGGCTATGAACATCCCGAAGATCATCGCGCTGATGTGGTGAAACTTGCCGGTTATGTAGGAGATCAGCAACACGAGAATAATGATGGACCCCGCATCCACATTCACGATCCATTCCGGATTGACCTGCCCACCGTCTGCCGCCAGCTTCTCGAAAAACTCCATCCCGGTGAACCTGGCCAGAAAAGTGGCCACATCGTTGGTGTTCACCCACTGCTCGATGAAGATCGAGAGCTGATCGAAAAGCTGCATGAACATGAAATAGAAGCCGGAGAAGATGCCCAGAAAAAGCATGAACTTCAAGTCGTGCAGAGTGGTCATTGCCTCAAGGAACACTTCCCTCGGGCCCTTCGACTTCCTGGTCTTGTCGTCGATCCCCTCCTTGGCGTAATCCTTGAGGAACAACCCGGTCACGACAATGTTGACCACAATAATGCCGGCTGCCGCAAAAAACGCATATCGCCACTCCAAAAGGCGCAAGTACCCGCAGACCATCGGGCCGATGAACCCGCCGATGTTGACCACCTGATAGAACAGCCCCCAGCCGACAGAGGAGTTCGAGTCGTTCACACAATGAGCCAGGGTTCCATGCAGCGGCGGTTTGAAGATGGCGGTGCCGGTCCCGATCAGACAACAGGCAGCCATGAAGCTCCACCAACCGTGGGCGTATCCCATCATGGCATAGCCGATGATGTTTATCCCAAACGCAACCATCAATGAGCGGCGATACCCGTAGCGGTCCGCGAATCCGCCCGTGAACATGGGCAGCAGGCACTGAATCAGCGACCAAACCCCGAAAAAGATGCCCTTGTCGGTGTTGGACAAAGCCAATCCGCCCTTTTCCGCCTCCGTCACAATGTAGAGGGCGGCGATGGTGCGCACACCGAAAAACGAAAACCGCTCGATTAACTCGATAACATTAGCCACCCAGAACGAGGACGGGAAACTACGCAACTGCTGAGATAGGGGCACTTTGCTCGATTGGGCGTCGCTCATGCGTTTCTCCTCTCGGGGGAAGGTGGGAGGCCGACAACCCAGCCCCCCCACGCGACCGGATGGTAGGGGGTTTTGCCGGAGACGACAAGCAGTTGTAGGGCGGGTTCTACCCGCCTTCTTGGCGTGGCATGGCATGGCGGGTGGAACCCGCCCTACGGGCTAGAGTTTTCCGTAGGGTGGGTGGAGCTTCGCAGAGCGAAGCGCAACCCACCGCACCAACTCATAAGTCCAAAGTCCCTGGTCCAAAGTCCAAAGTCAGAAACCAGCAGGACCTTGGACTCGTTGCCGGCTGGTGGGTTCCACCTGCCTGCGGCAGGTTCCACCCACCCTACGCCTGCTCCAATAGAAAAGGGCGTCGCAGGATGCGACGCCCCATGAATGCCAGCCGATCCCACCACCACCGCA
>JAGLWJ010000636.1 GCA_023133475.1 Phycisphaerae bacterium
CGCAGTTTTTATATGCATCTTAGAGGAGCGGACATTCGTCCAGTTCCGCGTCCGCAACATCGGTGCTGGGCCGACCGGGGAGCTTGAGGTCGAACTGCCCGGGGTGTCGTGGATCACTCTGGCGATGCCGGTGCCCATCGCGTCGATCGCGCCGGGTGGCGAGGCGGCGGTTGTGTTGCAACTCGATCCGCCAGCCGACCTGACGTTCGGTGCCTACACCGGTTCGCTGGTGCTCCGCAGCCCGCTTGTCGTGCTGGGTGTTTCGTTCCGGTTCGTGGCGGTTTCCGACGGGATCGGCGATCTGAAAGTCCGCGTGACCGACGAGTTCACCTACTACGCGGCGGGTGAGCCTCCGGTGGTCGGGGCTCAGGTGTCTCTGCGTGATTACATTACCAACGCCCTGGTGGCTACGGGATTCTCCGATGCCGGCGGCGAAGTGCTCTTCGAGAATCTGAGCGAGGCGTATTACAAGGTCGAGGCGACCGCCGACGAGCACGGGGTCTTCCGAACCACCGTTCTGGTGGCGGCGGAGCAGGTCACAAAGCTCGAAGCCTTCCTGCCGCGGGAACTTGTCAGCTACACCTGGACGGTCGTGCCCACCGAGTTCGAGGACGAATACACCATCACGATCATTGCCGAGTATCAGACCAACGTCCCTGCCCCGGTCGTCGTTCTGGAGCCGTCGTCGGTGAACCTGGAGGAGTTGGCGCTTCCGGCTCAGATCAATTTCACGGTGACGAACTACGGGCTGGTCACTGCCCAGGACGTGCAGTTCAACGTGGTTGGCAACGATTTATACACGTTGATCCCGCTGGTGACCGAGATCGGTGATCTTCCGGGCGGTTGCACCACCGCCGATCCGTATGGGCCTTGTCGGGTCACCATCCCGGTGTTGGTTATTCCGACCGGAAGCCGCGAGGTGTACAACTGCGATCCGATCTACGTGCAGGAGTGTCACGAACTTGTCTGCGGCCCCGAGACGTACACGTATTGCTCTTCAGTTCCGATGTACACGCGGTATTGCCCGCCCACGCCCGGCGGTGGTGGTGTCATTGTCGGCGGCGGCGAAGGCGGTGGAGGAGGGCCTGCCTTTGTCCCTGCCGGGGTCCCCACGCAACCGGTGCCCTGCGATCCCTGCGCCATAAAGTGTGCAACCTCCGCTCTCGGATGTATTCCCGGTGTGGGTTGCCCACTGGGGTTGGCCCAGTGTGGAGTCAGCATGGCAGGATCGCAGTCAGCCAGACAAGTGATCGGCAATCTCTTTGGTTGTGCCGGCGCTCTGCTCAACTGCGGAATCGAGCTTACCGTGGTCGGTGACATTCTCAGTTGTGCTTGTTCGCTGCTGCGCGACTGTGTTGCCGATTGCACTGACCCGATTACAAGCAGCATCCCTTGCAGCCCGGGAGATATTCTTGGGACCATCGGCGGTTGGATCAGCGGCAGCAAATCACGCGTGCGCACCGGCGATCCGCTCCACGATTACTACGAACAGATGTATTACAACGCTCACGGCATCTTTGCGATGATGGCGCACATCTACGGTGACCCCGTCTGGATTATCGAGCTAGGCCCGGCAGAGTTGGAAAACTACCTGGGTTGGACGGCTGCCTTCAATGCCGTCGTCCTGGAAACCAGCGATGCGGCGGAGGACATCTCCGACGCCGAGCGGCAAACCCTGCTCGGCGGCCCATACCCATCGTTCCTGACCGAGGAGCACGTGAATGTGTTCATCAACCGCTGGAATCTCTCGCTCGAATACTGGGATTTGGGCATTCTCAGCGAAGAGGATTTGCCGCAAGGCTGGAATCCCGACTTCATTGATTATGCAAAACTGACCAGGATGCACGATTACCTCGTGGCGGCTGAGCAGGAGATCGTGGCCCAGGGCTTCGAGCATCCCATGGAAGCCTTCGTCTATGCCAAGGAAGTGCTGGTCACCGACCGCATCGAGGAAGGCGAGGGCGTATGTGCGACGGTCCGTATCCGGATCGACCAGACCGCCACGATGACCCGCTCGGCGTTCCGTGCCACTCTCGAACTGGAGAACAACGGTGTCGATCCGCTCGAAGCGGTGTCCGTTGAAGTCGTGATCAAGGACGCCGACGGCGAGGTAGCCACCGACCGCTTCGGCATCTTCCCGCCCGAGTTGAGCGGGATTTCCGACGTCAGCGGAGCCGGTTCGGTTCCCGGCGGTGCGGTCGCGTCAGCCTCGTGGACGATTCTGCCGACCGATGAGGCGGCTCCGCTCGAACCCCAGGAGTACTTTGTCAGCGGCACGTTGGCGTATGAACTGGCTGGTGAGGTCGTCACCATACCGTTGTATCCGGTGCGGATCGACGTACTCCCCAACCCGAACCTCGAACTCAAATACTTCCTCGAAACGGTGGTCTACTCCGACGACCCGTTCACGCCCGAGATCGAGCCGGCTGTCCCATTCTCACTGGGGCTGATGGTCAAGAACAGCGGAGCCGGTGTGGCCGGCAACATGCGGATCACCTCCGCTCAGCCGCAGATCATCGAGAACGATAAGGGCCTGATCATCGACTTCGACATCATCGGCACGCAGGTCGGCCTTGATGAGATATCGCCTTCGCTGAGTGTTGTGCTCGGCGACATTGGCCCTGGCGTGGTGTCGGTTGCACGGTGGCTGATGATCTGCACGTTGCAAGGCGAGTTCGTGTCCTACGAGGCGAGCTTCGAGCACGTCAACAGCCTGGGTGACCCACGCCTGTCGCTCATCGAGAGTGTGGACATCTTCGGGCTGAACCACGTTGTGCTGGCTGATGAACCCGAAAGTGATGGACTACCGGACTTCCTCACCAACGACTTCCCCGACCTTTTGGACCTGCCGGACCGTGTGCACCTGAGTGACGGCACGGTCGAGCCGGTCGAGGCTGATCTCGCGGCTGGTGTCACTCCCGACCCGCAGAATCTCACTGCCGAACTCGGCACGACCATGCCCTCCGGCTGGGCGTACATTCGGATCGACGATCCGTTTGATGCTCAATATCGTTTGGCTTCGGTCACCCGCGCCGACGGCAAGGCGATCATGCTCGAATACAACGCCTGGCAGACCGACCGCATCAATCGTTTGGTCACCGGCAGCCCTGTTGAGCGTTACGTGCATCTCTTTGACCGTGGTGGTAGTGGGCACTATACGTTGACGTTTGACCCGGACGGGACTCCTCCGAGAGTTGTGGCCTGGCATTCGGTGATCGATCACGGCCTGGAAGTCGGCGAGGTGGCCTTGGAGATTGACCCCGCCGTCTCTGCCTCGGAGCCGCGTGCGGCTGGGGTTAGTAAGCTGGTGGTCACTTTCAGCGAGTCTATCGCCGCCTCTACCTTTAACGAGGTTAACGTCTTCGTTGACGGATTCGACCTGGCCGGCCAGGGCATCGACCTCTCCGGCGTTACGCGAACGATCACGCTACGGGTGGGTGATACGGTTGGGGAGATTCTGTTTTCGCCGCCGTTGCCGACTAACGCACGTTATTGTGTTGCGCTGATCGACGTGACCGATCGGTCCGGGAACCCGCTGGTGGGTGACGGCTCGCGTATCGACCTGACCTCTTTGCCGGGCGATGCCACCGGCGACCGGCGGGTCAACAACACTGATGTTGGCGGTGCGGGCTCGCTCTTGGGCACCGATCCGATCAGCCGTGATGAGTTGTATCAGGTGCGTAGTGATATCGACTGTAATGGGCGGATCGACCAGGATGACATTGACGCGATTCTGGCTGCACGTGGAACCGACGCGCGTTTTTTGCCCAACCCCTGCCAGGCCCAGCGGATGAAAACGACAATCGACAGGGCCGAAGCCGGAAACGAGATCAGTCCCGTGAATATGACGGAGCAAATTGGCGAGAGTGTGGAGCCGGCTGTAGGGCGGGTTCCACCCGCCACCGACGAGTTGTAGGGCGGGTTCCACCCGCCACGGGTGCCGGGTGCCATGCCCACGC
>JAGLWJ010000637.1 GCA_023133475.1 Phycisphaerae bacterium
TGGAGTCGGTGCCGGTGGATCAGCCGCAGCCCGGAGCGCCGCGGCGGTGGGAGGCCGGCATGGGCGTGGGCATCGGGACATCGGTTAACCTCCGCAACGGAAACCTGCTCACCGTCATCCCAATTCTGAGCTGGGCCGATCGGGGGCCGGCGTTGGGCGTCGGGTTGTTCCATAACTCCGCTGGAGTGGGTAAGTTGCTGAGCTTCGAGGCTGGGTTCTATCTGCGGCCGGGGTGGAGCATCTCCTACAGCGGGTACGTGGGCGAATCCGCCGACGAAGCCACCGTGGTGGACGACGATAGCACCCATACAACGTATCGGCTGATCGAGGATCAGTATGTGCCTCCGGCGGGGGTTCACACTCGGCTGGAGAAGATCGATGGGGTCGGCTGGCAGTTGACCTACAAGGATCAGACCCGGCGGGAGTACGATACGGCTGGGCGGCTGGTTAAAGAGGTGGATGCTTCAGGCAACACCCTGTCGGTCCACCGTGGCGTGAACAACCGAGTCGACGAGATTTTAGCGTGCCCAGATTGACGTTCAGATAGGCCAAGTTCGAGTGGACTTGGCGTTTCATTGTCCCCAGATAGGAGATTCACGAATGAGAACAATAACGAACACGTTAGCTTTGGCAGGATTGGCTTGTGTGTGCTACAATACTGTTGCGTGTGCCGGTCAACCCCAACGAACAGCGCCATGGGCGGAGGCATTGAGTGTCACGACTGATGAGGAGACAGGAATCGTTTCGATCATGATGCCAGATGAGCGGCTGCTTCACGTGGATGGTTTCGACTTCTGGGTAGCCAGTTCCGATGGCGAAGTAGTAATTTGGGGAGTTTTGGAATCAGAAGAGAACGCAATCCCTCAGATCATCACGGCGCTAAGGCTTGTTCAGGGACACGGTGAATTGGCTTCAAGCGTAACAAGATCGACCTTCATGAGGACTGCAGATATGCGACCACAGGTGCTAAACCGCAACAGTTCTCTTGTGGTGTCGCAGGACATTACACCCGGTGCCGTCTTGGGGAAGCCTAATTTTCCTTCTTCTGATGTGGAAGCGGGGGCAATTGCCCAACCTGGTGTTAGTCTCTATTGGTACAGCGTATCACAAACAGAGAACACGCCGAATATCAGCCCACGCATAGAATCTGTATGTGCGCAAAACAACGTGTGGTGGGAGGGGTGCGTTGACTGTCAAGTTGACAGTAAGGGCGATATTACGTGCGGCGATCCCTACGAGAACGGCTGGTCTCAAGCCGTCATCTGCTGGGGGGAGACAACTGCGATTGTTGGTCCCCAGGAGCCGGACTCAGATAATGACGGTGGCAATTGCATAACGGTCAGTGTAGGAGTGCGCACGTGTTGCGCCGGAGGTATCAGAGGTATCAACATTGGCCAAGTGTGTTTTGGTTGGACATACAACACGGTCACCATTTGCTCCGGGGACGGCGCGGCGGAGTAGGAAGGGATATAGATTTTGGCTCTGAGCAGCCCCGGGGTTTTGTGTCTGTTTTGTGTTGAGAGGCTTGAGAATTATCATGCATAAAATCAGTAAAATCCTGCTCGTTATCGCGGGGTTGGTTGTGGCGGTGACTCTCATCTGGTTAGGGGGGACCTTGTTTATGTAGGGCTAAGCACAAGTTACTTTTGTTTCTTGTCCTGGCACTCAAGCTGAGCGCTTTGGCAACAAGGTTTGTGGAGCGACCGTCTGACAGGGAAAGCCGTTCGTGGGCGTCGGGTCTGGAGCTGTATTTGTGAGGCCACTGTTGCAAGGCCCGGCGCTCCCCATCGGATTGCGATTTGGCGAATGTCGAGACCTTGTTCTGCGTCGTATCCTGAGTCTGTAGTCTGTAGGTCGGGTCCGCAGACCCGACGTTCAGGCTATCAGAAGACATGCTACACCGATCGGCGAGGGAGTGTGTGGACATCGTGGTTCAACGAGAGCGACGACCTGTGCCAGTACGCCAATCCGCTGGGCGACCAGGTGGAACTCGCACGCAACGCAAACCACCAGGTGCAGCGGTACACCGATCCGATGGGCCGATATTGGGATTACACCTACGACGATCAGGGCAATCTGACCGACGTGGTGGACCAGTACGGGCGCGGGTCGCACTGGGCGCACGACGAACTGAACAACCTGACCAGCTACACCGACGCCGTGGGTCACGTCTGGACGATGCAGTACAACGACGCCAATAACCCCATGTCGGTGACCGACGTCTACGCCCCAGCCACCGGGCTCCGCGATGAGCCGGCTCATACGCAGTTCCAATACTATGGGCCGGTGGAGCCCACTTGGAACGGGATGCTGGATAGGGTGATCGATCCGATTGGCGTTGCCACACACTTCGAGTACGACGAATACGGGCAACTCGCCCTGTACACTGAGGGTAACGGCGCTCTGGAGTTGCTGTATCGTTATAATACCGCCGGGTGGCTACGGAACGTGTGGAATGAGGAGGACGTCGGGTTCAACTGCTCTCCGGTCACCGCAATGTGCTCTCGGGATGCCGAAGGGAACATCACTGGGTGCGGGTGCCCGATCTACGCCTGTAAAGACGGCGAGCCTGAGAGGTGGAACGATCAGCCGTTCGGGATGTTCTCGGCTGAGCTTGACGGGATGGGCCGGCTGGTGTCGATGAACAACGACGTGTACTATAATCCGGACAACTGGCAAGACTGGCGAAGCCGCGAGGTGGATGTCACCTACGATGCCCTTGGCCGACCACAGATGCGGATTGAGAGCAGCACTGAGTCGGGGGTTGAAGTGGAGCGTGCGTTCGACTTCATTCCCGACGATAAGCTGGGCATCTACACAGTGGGCGGCCCGGACGGTGCGCTGATGGTGGTGACCTTGGATCAGGCCGGACGGACGGCGATGGTCGAGCAGGAGGGCACCTGGGCCGAATATACGTACCACCCCGACGGGCGAGTGGACACGGTCAGCCGTAGCAATGGTACGTCCACCGTATACACGCACGATTTCGAGAACCTTGGCATGGGCATCGAACACTACGACGGTGATGTGGCATTGATGCTGGGGTTGGAGTACGTGTTTACGACGAACGGCCTGGTGAGCAGCATCGCCGAGTCGATCGACTCGGGCCAAGTGGCGATCACCATGTTCGAGCACGATGCCCGTGGTCGGCTGACCCGCGAAGAGCGTACAGGGAGCGAGCCGTACCTGGCTACGTACCGGTACGATGCCAACGGCAACCGGCTGGAGGATTCTCTGCGCATCGGCGGGCCGGAGTCCCCCACAGTGCAGACGTACTACCAGTACTATGGCAACCGAATCCACGAGTACGAGAAACGGATATCCTCGGAGCTGATCGAGCAGGCAGGTTATACATACGACGATTACGAGAACATCCGGCGAATCAGTCGTTATGTCTGCGATGGCGGCGAGGCGTGGAATTATTGGACCGATTTGAAGTACGACAAGATGGGCCGGTTATGGCGTGTGTTGGAATCCGAGCGCCCGCCGGGCGGTAGCGTTGAGTCGGTAGCCGCCCGGGAGTTCCGCTACGCCGGTGCCCGGCAGCGATACCTGACCCGCCAACTCGACCCGGCGACCCTGGACCCCATCCCCGGGTCTGACGTGTGGTCGGACTACCTGGGCGACTCGATCTATGGCGACTACACGGTGGCCGGCGACACCGCGACCATGACACAGCGTTACGTCCCCGGCGAATGGCAAACCGACGCGCAAACAGCCGCAACAAGCTTTTTCCACACAAACATGCTGGGCACCACGCGCATGCTGAGCGACAACCTCGGCACCGCCATCCCCGACACCAGCCGCCTATACACAGCCTTCGGCGTTCCGGTAACTGAACCGATCTCGCCGATGACCCGCTACGGCTACGCTGGCACGTGGGGCTATCAGGAGCACGACGATCTATCGATCCTTCACGTGGGAGCGCGCTACTACACCCCCTCGACCGGCCGCTTCCTGCAGAGGGATCCGATTGGGATTGATGGTGGGTTGAATGTGTATGAGTATGTGGGCAACGCGCCGGTTTCGTCCGTCGACCCGGACGGACTCTACCCATTCGGCGGTTGGAAACAAGACTTCCATCCAAACTGGCCGAAGTTCTCCACTAATAAGGAGATAGTCAAGGGACAACTCATTGGTGCAGGTGCAGGTGCTCTTGCCTGTGGTACCACGGTGAGTGCCTATTTTGGCTGGCCATATCTGATACGCTTTCTTCCTGTCCGATACAGCGCACACGCCATTGAGCAAATGATCGCCCGCAAGCTTGTTGGAACTGTAGTCAAAAACGCCGCAAGGTACGGCGTGCGACAAGCCGGGAAATACCCTGGAACCTACAAGTTCGTATACGATAATGTGATCGTCATTAGAAACTGGGCCGGTAAAGTGATCACGGTGATCAGGAAAGGCTCAAGTTGGAGACTATAGCCAATAGCGACGGAGGACATCGGATGGCTGTACTCAGTGCTCATGCACGCCGAGTCATACACGACATGCGGGAACGGCTGGATGCCTATTTGCACGACGACATCACGCTCGGTCATCTGGTGAATGACCTCTTCGGCCTCGCTGATGCGCTTGAGGAGGCTGTTCCTGTGCCAAGCTTCTTTGACATACTCGCAGACTTGGACACAGGCGTTGCGTTGGCAAAGGAAGGACGCAACACTGAGCATGTTGCACGCGAGTCGGCGAGGGAGTTGGCAGATCTGCTGGCCCATGTCCTCCAGGGCGATAAAGCATCTGGTCTGGCCGGGTGAAGATCTGCGAGGCTAATAGACATTGCCATTGCTCGTTCGATCGGACGACCACCGCCGCAGGCACGGACATTCTTGATCTGCCAAACTGACGGCATTGTCTGTTCGAGCGGGTGGGTGATGTCATCTTTGCTTTGTGGTTGTGTCCGCCGTGTGCCCGGCGTTAGCTGTAGCGTGGGGTTTACCTCTGGCTACGCGAAAAAGGGAGTTGGGGATCAGTTTAGTATGAACATGCCGCTCACGCCTAAGCGAACCAGGGGATGGTGGGACGGACTCAAAAGAAAAGTCAAGGAGTTACCGGAAGGCTGGCCGTTTCCAAAGCAGCCGACACGCCCATCACGCTCACCACAGAACCGCGATACACCAGACATCCCCTGTGGTCCGCATTACTGATAATCATCCATGGCGGGCGGTCGTCCGCAAAAGTACGACAGTAGGGAGACAGCCGAAGTTGGAGTGGTTTTACAGGGAACGCAATGTTGATTCTCTCGCAAGAATCCCTTTTCGAGCGCTTTGATCCCCTCAGGTGCTAGTGTCCCGTCCGCTTTGGGGGGAGATTTGAGGTTCTTACGGACGAATCAACGTTGTCGAAGGATCACATAGTGAGAAGGACAACAAAGTGGCATCACCTATGCCTGCGCGGCCATGAGAGATGGTGAGGAACCATGATTATGGGAGAACAACAAGCGCAAGATCGTGAGTTGAGCGCGTTGCGAGAACGGTGGGCCCAAGCGAGCGACGAGGACGTTCTCGCGGCGGCCTTCCCACGCCCGGGGCATCTAAGCAATAAAGCGGCGGCTATTGTATATGGGGAGTTTGTTCGGCGAGGATTGCCAATTCCGGAAGATCAACCCGAGGACGATCTAAGAGGGGTTCTGCAAGCTAAGCCGGTAGCTATTGGGCACCGCGCCGCAGCCATATATCTATGTTCGTTCGCGCTTTGGACTACGGCGGTGGGTCTGGTTGTGGGGATGGAGCTTACCACAACCTGGATTATAGGCGTGGTGTGGTTCCTGGTCATCATACTCCCGCCCGGGTTACTAACTATTTCCTACATCGTCAGACGGTTTTCAGGATTCCAGCCCGACCCTGATGGGTACACACGATGTGGCAGTTGCGGACATATTCTTAAGGGCTTGACAGAACCACGATGCTCCGAATGTGGCACAAGGATATAACACGGAGACGACAGACGGGCGGCGCATGCGACGGAGCGTTGATGCTGGGGCTGGAGTATGTGTTTACGACGAACGGCCTAGTGAGCAGCATCGCCGAGTCGGGCGACTCGGGCCAAGTGGCGATCACCACGTTCGAGCACGATGCCCGTGGTCGGCTGACCCGCGAAGAGCGGGTGGGAAGTGAGCCGTACCTGGCTACGTATCGGTACGATGCCAACGGCAACCGGCTGGAGGATTCTCTGCGCGTCGGTGGGCTGGAGTCCCCCACGGTGCAGACGTGCTACGTGTACTATAGCAACCACAACCGGATACGCGGGTACAGGAAATGGAGGTCCTCGGAGCTGATCGAGGAAGTGGGTTATACATACGACGATTACGAAAACATCCGGAAAATCAGTCGTCAGGTCTGCGATGGTGGCGAGGCGTGGAATTACTACACCGATTTGAAGTACGACAAAATGGGCCGGGTATGGCGTGTGCTGGAGTCCGAGCGCCCGCCGGGCGGCAGCATGGAGACAGTATCCGCCAGGGAGTTCCGCTACGCCGGTGCTCGGCAGCGTTACCTGACCCGCCAACTCGACCCGTCAACCCTGGACCCCATCCCCGGGTCTGACATGTGGTCGGACTATCTGGGCGACTCGATCTACGGCGACTACACGGTGGCCGGCAGCACCGCGACCATGACACAGCGTTACGTCCCTGGCGAATGGCAAACCGACGTACAAGCAGCCACAACAAGCTTTTTCCACACAAACATGCTCGGCACCATGTGGCTGCTGAGCGACAACCTCGGCACCGCCATCCCCGATGCGAGCCGCCTGTACACAGCGTATGGTGTCCCCATAGCCGGGCCAACGTCCCCAACAACCCGCTACGGCTACGCCGGCGCCTGGGGTTACCAAGAACATGAAGATCTGTCGATCCTTCACGTGGGAGCGCGGCACTACGCCCCCTCGACCGGTCGCTTCCTGCAACGCGACCCGATTGGCATCTCCGGTGGGCTGAGCGTCTATGCGTACGTGGGTAACCATCCGTTGGCGCATGTGGACCCGGAAGGTCTGAACTGGCGGCACCAACGGCGCCTGCCAAATGGTCGGTTTGGTCCGAAGAAATTCTTGTATCGGGTATACAAGCGCAATCCGTACTTGGGAGCGTACTTCCTTGCCTGTGGTGTGGTGAAGGGCGGGTATTGGATCGCCGGCGAACCCTATCCTGGACATCCGCACAGTATCCTCCGGGATACAATGAAGGAGCTTAATAGTTGGCGTGAGAACAAGTCTTGGCACTGGATGGACTAAACTTGGTGAAGTTTCAATAGGGCTCTCTGCTATGGTTGACATTCGGAGAGGGGCGTGAATGTTAAGTTCACATCGTCACGTGCGCATCGAATGAAACGTATCGGAAGGAGAGTTTTTTCTGAGCCGATCCCGATGTCCAGGTATTCATGTGAATCAACATCAGAGCTTCTTCATCGGGTATATGGGAGGGTTGGTGCATAGTAGGGTTATTCTGTATATAGACGCACAGTCATGCGAGATTCGATATGAGCACAAGCAACGGATTCAAGGGAGAAGACGGCCCAGAGGCATTGCAGACTTGCCGCACCAGGATCGTCTGTCCAGCTTGCCAGAGCCCGCGGTTCGAGAGGGTGCCGCGATCGACATACCGCGAGAGCATTTTCTTGATTAGGGCTCCATCGCGGTGCAAGGATTGCGGTGAATGCTTCCCGACTCCGTGTAGCCTTGCGGTGTGTGTACTGACCGTTGTATTGGGAATTGTTTGTGTGGTTATTGCGTTTGCATTCTACATAGCGCCGACTGTAAAGGCGATAATCGGAGGGCATGTCTCTGTAATTGGTGTCATCGACTTGCTGGGAGGCCTGTGTGTAGGTATACTCTCGGTGATAATGATGATTGTCGGCGTGCGCACGGCAGTGTACTCTGCTGGCTTTCGAAAACAAGGCGAAGAAAAACGGGACAGGTCCGATTAATTCAGTCATTGGATGAGTTTGTAGCAACATTACCGGGCTCATTGGTAGCCATTCCTCTCATTGTGTAGCGATTGCGTTGTTTGTGTTCGCCCTTGGGCTTGTGCGTCGCGCTGCATGTCCGCGGCGATTCGCCGGCTGATCCGGGCTC
>JAGLWJ010000638.1 GCA_023133475.1 Phycisphaerae bacterium
AGGGGCGACGCTACAGACTAAATCGACAAGCCCTTTAGCCCTGGAGAACACGTATCGCGTTGCCGCCAGAAGATAGTGCTTGCCCAGGACCTCACTCCTTTTTTCCCGATCATTCCCTTTCAGTCGCGACGGGTACGGTTCTCATGATCGTCGGTTCGCGAGCTTCCTGCCTGGTCATCATCGCCTTCCAGTTCTTCCGCCACTTGAGGCTTCATGATTCGGCCCTTGAGATTCGGCCCCTCCGGATGTTCGTCAGTGTACATGTCCTTAGGCATTGTGCCGCTGATCCATGCGGGGTTCATCGGATATACGTGGGGGCCGAAGATCGTCGAGTAACCGTGCCAGACGAAAATGGCGAGGGTCGCCAGCCAGGCTTCGTAATAGTGGATGACCAACATGACATCAAGTACACCCTTCGGCAGACTCCAGCGACTCACGAAGTAATCGTCGAACCACAGCAGGATGCCGGTTCCCGACATGAGCACGGCACCCCAGGCGAGGGCCCAGTACTCGCATTTCTCCATGTAGCTGAAACGCGGAAACCGTGGCCTTTCAGATCGAAGGCCGAGGAAGAAGAGCGAGTTGTGCTTGATGTCCAGGAAATCGTGCTTCGACAGAATCATGTCCCGCAGAGTGTGCCGGCCTCGTTGGCTGAACAAGTAAACGATGTGCCAGAGGCAGCACAACCCGAAGACTACCGCAGCAGCGCGATGAACCGCACCGCGATAGACAAACCCCTCGCCGCCTCCCCACCCGAAGAGCAGCTTCCCCCACCAGGCTTCAGAGAAACGCAGGGCGAACCCTGAAAGCACTAGTACGATAAAAGAAATCGCAAGCAGCCAGTGCTGAATGGTCTCGTTGGGAGTCATCCGAACCACGAAGGGCTTGCGTCGCATGATTTTGACATGGCGGACGATGTCCGCAACGTTATGCAAAACCATAAGGCCGATGGTGATCGCGATGAGCCACACGTAGAAGACGGTGATGGCGTGCGGCCAACCAGTCTTTATCCCGGTGGCGGTCTCGTGGATGGGAGTGTGGGCCAATTCCGCAGAAATCCCCGGATGGCACTCGCCGCAGGTTTCTCGCAGTTTGTTGGGGTGTATCCGTGAATCCGGGTCCGTATGGGGCAGGACCCGGTGGGCGCCATGGCACGAAGCGCAGTTTGCCACTCGAACGTCACCCGCTTTGGCCTTCAACCCGTGATAGCTGTCAACGTAGGATCTCAACCGCCCTGTGGGAATCCCGTATTTCTCTTTGAGGATATCGGATTCGTGACAAGGCGCACAGGTCGCCTCCGCGACGCGCGCCGCACTGACCGGCGACCGGGGATCGTTCGTCCTGATGATACCGTGCTCGCCATGGCACTTCGTGCAGACCGGTGAATCGACCTGTCCGCGCTTGACCAGTTTGCCATGGATGCCGGCCCAGTAGTCCTTCATCACGGATTCGTGGCAGTAGCCACATGTATCTGGAATATTGAAATGGTTGATTGGCGATTCCTGGTCCCCGGCACTCAGTATGCGGTGGGCAGTGCGTTTCCCGTCAGGATCCAGTGCGGAGTGACAGTCATTGCACGTGGCGGCTACGTACACTCCGCCCGAACTCGCCTGACCGTGCACACTGGTCTTGTAGAGCTTGACCGGTGCGTCGCGCATGAACTCGTGCCGCTTGAGGACGTCCACGTCTGTGTGGCAGGCTGTGCACGTATCGGGCATATTGATGGGGTGCACGGGTGAGCGGGTGTCGGAAGCCGGCAAGATGTCGTGTGAACCGTGGCAACTCCAGCACGCGGGGAAATCCGCGTCTTCACCGCTTCGCATGCGACCGTGCTCTTGGTAGACTTCAGCCTCTTCTTCATGGCACTCGCCACAGTTGACCGGCTCGACGACCTCGCCATGTGGCTTGGCGGCTGTGGCGTCGACGTCCTCCATGGCAATCGACTCGTGGCAATCAGTGCAGTTCATATCTGCGTGGACGGATCCGGCGAGCAACTCGGTCGGAACTGCCTTGGCAGTCGATTCTCCGCCCCGGGCGTGGCAGTCTGTACAGGTTTGTGCTTGCTGCACCTGGGCGCGAGTTTGCGACTGTAGCCTGCCTCCAAGAAGTGCCGCCACGACGCAAATCAGAATACTGCGTATCATCGGATCATCCCCAGGATGTCATCCTTCGTCGGCAATGTTTTCGTGTCTGCAACCGACGGGCCGACTTTGGATGCGTGGCAGATTGCACAGGCCTTCTCACCCGTATCGCTGCTCCACTCCCGGTGATAGTTCAGGTTCATCCGACTAAAGCGTACTT
>JAGLWJ010000639.1 GCA_023133475.1 Phycisphaerae bacterium
CCCACCCTACGGGGGATTCTTCGTTCGGCCTTTTCACCCGGCATAAATGCCGGGCCTAGCGAAAGCGTGCGGCGCAGAACATGGTCAAGAACCACCTCGAAAGGTCATCGGACAAATCGTAACGTTATCGAGGGTGGTCCTTGACCATGCCACCCGCCACCCGGCGCTAAAGCGATGGGCCACCCGGCCGAATGTCGGGTCTGCGGACCCGACCTACAGACTGCCCTACTTGCCGGTCAATCCAGGCAATCCACACTGGTTTCCCAGTGGCTGTTAATGACGGCTATGTCGCCTGCGCCAATGAGCCCATCCATATTGCAGTCCAGCCGGACAGTGCCCTCCTCCTCTGAAGGGGGCTGTCCCCAGTGGGCCGGGTCCTGCACCGCAGCGAGGTCAAGGTGATTCACCGTCAGGTCGCTGTTCACGTCGCCTATCAAAGCCACAATGGTGAACGTGGCATTAGCCAGCGGTGCCAATTCGGCGGACAACATCCCGGTCAGGTCAAAGTCGTAGCAATGCTGGTTGTCGGCAGCCTCAGACAGGACGATCCGCAACACCGTGCCGCCCACCTCAAGCCCGCAACTGCTGACATCGGGGGGGATGACCTCCCCATCCCCGGTGATCGCAACGTTGGCTGGGTCTTCGCAGGAAGCCTCGTCCATGGGCACACTGAAGGTGACCTCGATCAGGTGGATTCTGTCAGTTCGCGGCTCGACGACGAGGGGCGTTGGCAGTTCAAGATCGAGTTCAATTGGTATCCCAAGTTCGCCTATGAACTCGTGCTCGCCCAGGCTTCGGACCTGCACGATCTGCGGCAAAACCGGGCATGGTGGGTCCAGATTATAGCACTCGGTGCCCTCCTCCCGTGGGTAGCCGCCGTTGCTCGAGCAGTAGTCGGGCGTCTTATCCTCACACGATCCGTCGGGGTAGCAGCATGCCACCGGTGACGGGCATGGCGGGATGCTCAGGCAGTCGGTGCCCGGTCCCTGTGGCGTACCGTCCTGGCTGGTGCAGTCATCGGGGGCGATGTCGATGCAATTGCCGTCAGGCAGACAACAGGCTTCAGGGCATTGTATGCTCAGGCAATCGGTGCCTTCACCCTGTGGGACTCCGCCGTTCGTCGAGCAGTTGTCGGGCAGTTCGTCCTGGCACACCCCCTCGGGATAGTAGCAGCAGGCCTGCGGTTGGGGGCATAGTGGAATGCTCAGGCAGTCGGTGCCCGGTCCCTGTGGCGTACCGTCCTGGCTGGTGCAGTCATCGGGGGCGATGTCGATGCAATTGCCGTCAGGCAGGCAACAGGCTTCGGGGCATTGTATGCTCAGGCAATCGGTGCCTTCTCCCTGAGGGACTCCGCCGTTCGTCGAGCAGTTGTCGGGCAGTTCGTCCTGGCACACCCCCTCGGGGTAGTAGCAGCAGGCCTGCGGCTGGGGGCATGGTGGGATGCTCTGGCAATCGGTGTCCGGTCCTTGGGGCACTCCGCCCTGGCTGACGCAGTCGTCGGGTGCGACGTCGATGCAACTACCGTCGGGCAGGCAGCAGGCTTCGGGCGGCGGTGGGCCGGTGAACGCCTGCTGGAAGAGCCCGAAGTCGTCAAGGTCCACGTCGCAATCCCCGTCCATATCGAACGGCTTGCATTCGGGTTCCGCAAGCTGGCCTGCACCGGTCATACAGGGAACCATGGCAGCATAGTCGTCGAGGTCGATGTATCCGTCGGTGTTTATGTCGCCGTCACCGGGCGGTGCGACGCAGCATTCGCATTCGTCCGGGACCCCGTTGAGGTTGATGTCCTCGCTGGTGGCTGCCGCGATGTCGCACTCGTCGAGAATAGCGTTGGTGTTGCAATCCAGGCTGAGGCCGCAGCCTGCCACATCGCAATAACCCCCCGCGGCTGTGCAATCCAGGTCACACTCATCCGGTAGGCTGTTGGTGTTGCAGTCCTCGCACTCGTCGGGAATCTGGTTCACGTTGATGTCGCTGCTGGTCTCCTCCGCGATGTCGCATTCATCCAGCACCCCGTTGCCGTTGCAGTCCACCGGGGGACAGCCGACGTACACGTTGTCGAACCCGTTTTCATCCCTTCCTCCTGTAGTGAAGTCGGCGCCCAGTAGGAGCTTTTGAACGTCGAGGAGCAACCCCGCCCACGACGGGCCTTCGTCGAGGCTCCACAGAGAGCCATCGATGGGCACCTCGTAAGTCCGCCACTCTGTCGTGGGGAGTGCGTCAAAGAAGTATGAAGCTTTGCCGCCGGGTCCTTCGATCACGATATACGGCTGCCCGACGACGGGATATCCGTCCGGATCGGTGATGAAACGCATATCGAAACGTACGAAGCCTATGCCATCAAGCCCCGACCAGTCGCCATGGTATTCGGCGGGCGCCCAGATCTGCCCCCCGCTGTATGGATCGTTATCCCGGGTTCTCAGGTAGCCATTGGGGTTGCCGCTCGACGGCTCCCACCAGACTTGGACTCCGATGTGTGCGCTCCAGCCTTCCTCGTCTGCAAGGAACCGGCTGGAGGCGAGTTCCCCTTCGCATTCGTCCGGCACGTTGTTGGTGTTGCAGTCCTGGCTGGTGCCGGCGTCGATGTCGCACTCGTCGGGAATGTCGTTCCAGTTGCAGTCTGTGCTGGTCTCATCGGCGATGTCGCACTCGTCGGGGATCGCGTTGGTGTTGCAATCCTGACTCACCCCGTTGGCGATGTCCAAGCCGTCGTGGATGCCGTTGCTGTTACAGTCCACAACTGTTCCACACCAGATGAAGGTGCAATCGGTTCCTGCGCCTTGCGGCTCCCCATCGTAGGTGTGGACGCACTCCCATGGCGATACGTCCCGGCAGACTTCGTCCTCCGGGCAGCAGGCCTGCGGGGGGGCCATCACGTCGCTGAGCAGCGCAAAAGCCATATCCCAGGAGCCCTCGCCGTTCTCGATTGGCAGACCTTCCGAGAACGTCGAGCCGAACACCGGATCCGTTGGGGAAGTGATCCGGACCGCGTCATCGTTCCAATGCGGCTGACGGGTTTTCCAGCCCCACCGGTACGGCGGGACGCAGCAGGTCGGGTCCGGCGGCCAAGTGCCCATCTGGCACTCCACGACCTCCACATCCGCAAAATCGACTACTCCGTCGCAGTTCACGTCGCAGGCATCACAGTTCGGATCGCCGAAGCCGACCGGGCAACCGAAGTGGGACATGACATAATTCACGTCGGCAGCATCGACTTTGTTAGCCGAAGGCCCAAAATTCATCACGTTGCCGTTGCAGGGGCAGTCGTCCCGGCGAAAGGTGGCAGGAATGGCGGAGATGCTTAGCCAATACACACTCTGGGTGTCAGGTTCCTGCTGGAACTCGTAGCCCTGAGGGATCAGGAAATCGTACACGAAGCAGGTTTCACGGCTGTGTTCCGGGTGAACGTCCGTTCCCACGGGTCGCTCGTTGACCTCGTCGGCTGAAACGGTCCATTCCCGGAGCACCGTGTCGGGCCGGCTCCACTCCTCTGGCCCACCGGCGGGCTGGTCCGACCAGATCGCGATATGGAACGCCTCCAGCGCGGACGGCCACGGCGGCGCTTCGTCTCCAATCCAGCCATTGGTATTGTTGTTGGTGTAGGAGCCCCACCAGCGGATCGCGGTGATAGGCCGATCGTCCGTGCAATACCAATCGTCCGCGACAATCTGCTCACCTTCGTAGATGGATGGTTCATTCCACCCGTAGAACAGGAAGGGCTCGTCTTCGGTCGGGAGCTGGGACCACTTCAGCAACTCGCATACGTCGGGAGTGCCGTTGGTGTTGGAATCCGACGAACACTCATCGGGGACCCGGTCGCCGTCACAGTCCGGGCTGGTTCCAGCCGCGACGTCGCATTCGTCGGGCACGACGTTTCCGTTGCAGTCCTGGCTGGTGCCGTACCAGACGTCGCAATCGTCGGGTGTGCCGTTGTTGTTGCAATCGGGCTCGCACTCGTCGGGCGTACTGTTCTCGTTGCAGTCGGGGCTGGTCCCCACAGCCGTATCGCACTCGTCGGCGAAGCCGTTCTCGTTGCAATCTCCGCTGGTGCCCGCGACGATGTCGCAGAGGTCCCAACGGCAGTTGTTGTTGCAGTCGGAGATGCCGTGGAAGAGGTACGCCGCGCCAGCCAGGTAGCCGTTTTCCCAGTTGCCGGGGGCTCCAATGACGGCGTACTTCTCCGAGACGCCCACGTTTAAGCCGAATCGCCCCCACCCGTCGGACGCCCGCAGCCTGGTGCCGAAGCACCAATACGCCGACTGTGAAGAGCAACACCCAGTGTCGTGTCGGAACACATACGCCGACCCGAAGCCGTCGTCGTCCCAGCACGCACCGGCGACAACGGTGTCGCCGGCGATATCGACGGAGACACCGAAGCCGTCGTAGTCCGAACCGAACGGCCCCGGCCCCAGGCGGTGCTCCTGGAACCACAGCGGGTCCTGGTGCCGGAAGATGTATGCCACACCGGATTCCTTGCCCAAGTACGATTCGATGGCCCCATACGCCCCGATGATGATGGCGTCATCGTCGATCGCCACCGAGAAGCCGAAGTAGTCCTCCTCCATGGCGTCGTCAGCCAACAGCTTCTGCTCCTGAGGCCAGACGTCGTCGCTCGGGTCAGAGGGCGTGCCCTGCTCGTCACGGCGGAACACGTACGCCGAGCCGGAGCAGGCACCGTCGTCGTCGTTCCCGTGGGCGCCCACCACGATCGCATCCCCGGAGATGCCCACGGAATAGCCAAACCAATCCCCTTCGTCCCCGTCGGAGGCCAGCAGCTTGTCCTGCTGGACCCACGACGAACTGCCGTAGTCGTACCGAAAAACATAGGCCGAGCCGGATTCCCACCCGTTGTCGTCGTCCCAACTCGCCCCGACCACCACCACCGTGCCGCTCTTGGCCACCGAAATGCCGAAGTCACCGGGCCCGGTCTCGTCAGCGGTGAGCTTGGCTTGCTCCACCCAACTCCCCTCGACGTACTCAAAGACGTACGCCGCGCCGGCGTGCCCTTCAGCATCGAAATGCCCGTATGCCCCGACCACGATGGTGTAGCCGTCAATGGCCACGGAGGCACCAAAGTAGTCGTCCGGTTCCCCGTCGGAGGCCTGGAGCGTGGCGGCCTGAACCCAGCCTGAGCCGTCGTGCCAAAATACGTAGGCCGCGCCGGGCAGAGCGGGGTCGGCACCTATCGGCCAAGAGCCGACCACGGCGATGTTCCCGTCGATGTCCACGGATTGCCCGACCCGCTCGTCATCCACCCCGTTGGAGGAGAGGAGCTTGGCGAATTCGTTACCCTCACAGTATCCGTAGCCCGAACGCGCCCCCGCCGCGAGGAACCCGCCGACCACGATAAGCGTTATGATGTGTACTCGCTGAAACATGGCAATAACTCCCTTTTCTTCGAGACCATTCTTATCTCCGCAACGATTCCCACTACTGAGAATCCACTCTCGCCATAAACAGGGACGCCGTTAGTGGCAGGAGACAACGCGTTTTTTCTGCTTTTTGACGGGGAAAATGGGGGCAGACGTAGGGTGGGTGGAACC
>JAGLWJ010000064.1 GCA_023133475.1 Phycisphaerae bacterium
GCTAAAGCGATGGGCCACCCATGGGTCGGTGATCCATCGAATCAATCGCGACAGCCGGGTAGGGCAGGTCCCACCCGCCAGGGAAGCAAGACCCCACGAATATAACCCATTTTGCCACACGGATCAGTCGATACAACATCGGTATCAGCCAAGCGGAGCGTGCCAAACGATGGGCAAATGGTTGTGGGTATCTTGTTTGGGCGTGGTGTCTCTGGGGGTACTGTCCTTTCTGCGGGTGGTGTCGAACGAGATATATGTGATCGAGCAGGAAGCGCAATATCTCCGCAAAAAAGAACTCGCCAATAAACGCAGCCCGCAGAAAGATGCTCGGCTGAAGGATGCCGCCTGATTTTCCTGCCCTGCCGGATGGGGTATCATGTCCGGCATGCCGCCTGTGTGCGACCAACTCGCTTTCGATCCCACCGCAAAGGTCGAGACCCATCGACCGGACGACCGCTTTGTGCCGATCCGGGCCTGCGATCTGGTCGAGGCATTGGCGGATGATGTCACACGGTTCGGCTCCGCCGCCGCTGCACTTCGCCGGGTGGCGAAAGCCTTACACGAGGTCATCGAGCAGGAGGCGTCAGCCTTTGAACATCTGGTGTGCGACTGCTACGCAAATTTCAATCCGGACCGCGACACCATACCTTTGGGGGACGTAAAAGAGGCCCGCACGCCGGAAGGCTACGCCAAACTGAGAAAGATGCTCGGGTACCTGCTGGACAAAGCCAACTTCGAGGAATTGTCCGACGTGCAGATCGAGGCAGCTCTCCAGGCTGCCAACTCCTACGGTCTGCGGGTTCGCCTGAAACCCGAGCGTGTGCAGTATGTTTCCATCTGGGTTCGCGGGCAGAGCACAATCGAACGTCAAAGGGTTAGTTGGCGAGCACCGCTTCACGGGCGGAAATGCACGGTCTCGGTGTTTCGCCGTCTGGTGGTGATCGTCCGCCTGAAAGACAATCCATGTGTTACCCTGAAGCTCTTCAAGGAAATCCCGGTCGAGGACGTGCAAGCCCTCTTGCCGCACGCTGAAGTGCAGATGAGTTGGTTCGATCGGGCCTTGGTGGTGGGGGGCGGGGCGGGGACCATCGGCTCGACGGCGATGAAGGTGTTCAGTGCAGCCGGTTCGGCGCTGGCTATCAGCAAGCTATTATGGGTTCTTGCGGTGGGGCTGGGGACACTGGCATTCCGCACGTTCATGGGCTACCGCCGGGCCCGCCACAAGAACGACTCGCAACGCACTCAACACCTCTACTATCAGAACCTGAACAACAACGCGGGAGTGCTCCACAGCTTGATGTCCATGATCGCCCAGGAGGAACTGAAGGAGGCGGCGCTGGCGTATGCGTTCTGCTTGCCCCAAGTCCAACCGCCGGTCTCTTCGCAGGAGGAGTTTAATGCCTGCATCGGTGCGTACTTCAAGGAGAAATTCAAAGTTCAGGTGTCCTTGGATGTCGCGGATGCTTTCGAGAGCATCACGCGGTTTCGGCTGTGGAGTGATGCGGGGAAGTTCAGGGTGGTTGCCCCGAACGAAGCGGTCGAGCGGTTGATGGAGCACTGGCGGTCGCGGCGGACGAAGGATTACCATCAGCGGACGGCTTCGGGTGGTTGAGAATGCCGCCCCACGGAACGTCCCCACCAGGATTCGAACCTGGAACCTTTGGCTCCGGAGGCCAACGCGCTATCCAATTGCGCCATGGGGACTACCCAATTGGTGCAGACAGGAGTCTAACCCCCCGGGGAGGATTGTCAACCTGTTGTGGGGTGGGTGGAACCCACCAGCCGGGGACGAGTCCAAGGTCCAAAGTCCAAAGTCCAAAGTCTCGCTAGTCTCTGACTTTGGACTTTGGACTTAGCCGAGAAGGCGGGTGGAACCCGCCCTACTGCACTCGTTTGTACGGCGAGTATTCCCGGGTGTCGCGGATCGCCGGCTGGAGGACGCGGATGGTCTGAGCCGGCACGGTGATCCGGATTGTTCCGGCACGGATGCGTGTTTCGGCATCGGTTAGTTGGTCACGGAGTATCTCCCAGTTTGCCAGCTTCGACTCGGGTAGCGGCATGACCTCGGTGATGGGCTTGGCGCTGGGGTTGGCTATGATGACGGTGGTCTCCGCCACGCGGTCGGTGCGGCGCATAAACCCCAGCAGCTTCTCCGAATCCAACAGCCGAAAGTCGCCGATTTTCAGAGCCCGGCTGTTGCGGCGTAGGGCGATGAGTTTGCGCATCCATTGCAAGCCCGGGTTGTCGTCGTTGACCAGGTCCCAGCGCATGGGGCCTCGTTGCCGTGGGTCGTCACCGCCCTCCATGCCGACCTCGACACCATAGTACACACACGGCGAACCCGGCAGTGTGAACTGCAACACCTGAGCCATCCGCCGCTGCCACGGTTCCGCCAACGCGGTCTTCAGCCGCGGCAGATCGTGGTTGTCGAGAATCAGCCAGCTCTTAAGGACCGATTCGAGCCCGGTATCGTCGATCATACGCCGGATCATCCTGCCGGCCTGTGCCCCGGAGGTCTTGCCCTGCACCAGGTAGAAGATGACGTTCTGCGTGTAGAAGTTCATCACCGCATCCACCGCGGGCGACCATTGCTCGGGGTATTGCCAGATTTCGCCGACGATGAGCGATCCGGGTTTGGCGACGTGGGCCGCTTTGGTCAACCGGCTCAGCAGGGCGAAGCCGATATCGGAAGCAACGTCCAACCGCCAGCCGTCCACGCCATCGCGGAGATATCCACCGATCACCGAATCCGCATCGCTGAAGATGCGGGCCTGCACTGCGGGGTTCTCCAGACGCAGCTCTGGAAGATTGGGGACATCAGCCCACGCCCGGTAACCCAGCTTGTACTTATCGTCGATATAGAACCACTGGCGCCATGGGCTGTCGGGATTCTTCATCGCTTCGGTGAACCATGGCGATCTGCTGCCCATGTGGTTGAACACCCCATCGAGCACCAGGCGCATTCCGCGCCGATGGCAATCCTGGGCCAGGGCTTTGACATCCGCCCGCGAACCGTACTCCGGCGAGACTTTGAAGTAGTCTTGAGCATCGTATTTGTGGTTGGTGTAGGCCTGATGGATCGGGTTGAGATAGAGCACGTCGATCCCCAGTTCCTGGATGTATTCGAGTTTGCCGCGCAGGCTTGCCAGGTCGCCGCCCCAGAAGTCGATTTCGTGGCTCCAGACCCCGGCCTTGGGCAGGAATTTGCCTCGTGTTGGCTTCTCGGCCCATTTACGGAGTCGTTTGGGCGTGGGATAGAGGTGTCGCTTAGCCTCCAGGTCTGCCGGCGGGGCAAACCGATCGACGATCACCTGATAGACGATCGCCCCATTCCGCCAGTCGGCAGCCCGATCAGCCAGCACGGCGGCTTGCTGCCGGTCGTATCGGTTGGCCCAGTTGTTGTTCATCGGCGGTTTTTTCACGGGTTCTGCGAATGCTATCGAACTCTGCAAGGTCAGAGCTGTCAACAGAAGGAGCAGCCCCGATTCACAAGAGCGGTTGAGTATGGTCATATGTTCTGCACCTCCACTTGGTGTTCCGTTACTCATGAACTAATGGTTGGATGGCCCATGATTTTAGCCCGGATAATTCATTGAGAAAAGCTCGTATACACAGTGTTACCGGGCGAAACTGGTTATTTGAGTCACAACTTCCTTTTCTGCAATACTCTGCGTGCTCCGCGGTGAAATATCCGGGCTAGGCACATAGGGGCTCTTAGAGAAAAATAGTAGGTTTCACCTTGATTACTTGCTCTCTGCACTCAGGATATCTTACGGTGTTCGAGGTGAAGGAGTAAGTGTATGAGCCCTGGCAGTCTTTTTGGGAAAGAACCAAGTTATGATAGGTCTAGTAAATGCGATCGGTGCGGCGGGAGCAACCCGAGCACAAAGCACAGATCGGACCATGCGAGCGGTTGCTGGGGGTTTCTTCCTCCCAATCGAGCGCACCAATGATCTGAGCGGGTTCCGCATGCTTCGGGCTGCTATTGAACAGACGGAATTTCGTGAGACCTCCTCCGAGCGAAAGGCCCCGGAGGGCGAGGAGTCCGACCGCTTCAGCCAGGCGGATGCCGAAGCACGGGAACCAACAACATACCTGGGGCAACAGATCGACGTGACCGCCTGAACCAACGTCTTGGGAACCCAAAACCGCGGTGAATCATCCGAGCCACCCCGCAGAGCGGAGGTGCGCTTGCAAGACGTGGTCGGCTGCGGCGTGGTCTGATAAGCTTATCCGCCGGCCCGTGGTTTCAGGCATGACCTGCGGCTCGAGCAAACCCTCCAGTTCGACCAGCAGCATACGCAAAGCAACCCATTGAAGCGGGGGGACTGCCGAACCTGCCCGACGATCCGTCAACACCACACGAATCACGCCACCTGCCGAGGCAGGCTCTTGCTTATGCCATGCCCAGGAGGAAGTCACCTTGCCGGTGTCGCCGATTCGAAAGTGGTAGTTGTGTTCACCAGCAACCGCCATCAGTGTGGCGTCCCGACAAGCAACCACTTCGTGCTCCAAAGCAATCTCCACACCGTTCCATGAGTCCGGCAGGAGCGGTTTGGCGCTGGTTACGGCGTCCCGCACCTGCTGGCGAATCTGGTCCGGAAACGGATACGGAAGTGCCCGCGAAGCTCCCGGCTCCAGACGGCTCAGGAGCACCGTGGTGACAGTCATGGAGACCGCCAGAACCACCAGCGTTTTAAGCATCCGGGTTTGCTGACCCATGTTCCACCGGGCTGGAGTTTTGAGACCGCGCAGAGCAAAAACCCACACCCTCTTCTAACCTAATTGTCGGCTGGATGCAAAACAGAGGTTTGAAAAGACCATTCGTCTCCGAGAACCTCCGGTATATGTACATCTACATAGTGTAGCAATACTGTGAGAGGGGTGGAAATGGGGAATTGAGAATGGAGAAAATGCGGGGTTGGCGGCGTTGCTCGGTTTCGACTCTCCCCGCTTTATCCTCTCTCTCCCCGGTTCTTCACTTGAGGAGGCGGAGCCAGAGGCCCTTCAAGCCGCCCCAAAGGGTGTCCTACTATGAACACCTCAAGCGGTTGGGGCTGATCTATCTCTGAAAACGGAGGGTTTTGGTGTTCCAGCGCATGTTCGGCGATGCCGTGCGCTTGCCCCCTTGTTCCGTTTCTCGGTCTCGAAGTGTGGGAGACAGTCAAGCAGCTTCTCGACGCTGGCACCGTGATCGAGCCACTCCTCCGGCGACATTCCCCACTGTTCCGCTAGCACCTCGTGGTGCTTGTCGGGATTCTTGCGCCACCATTCGGGGGCGACCTCCTCGTCCTTGGTGTAAAGGTAGACTTTGTGGTAAGATACTCTGTCGTTCCGCGTGACGCGGATCGTGGTGAACCTGCGATCGGTCTTGCTCTCGGTTTGGAGGCGTACTTGTGGTCGTCCCATATTGTCATCCTCGGCTGAAAAACGCCGCTCGTGCGCTATCGGGATCGATCGGGAAGAGTATTCTCCCTTTGGCCGAATCCGCTGTTTTCGAGCGATTACAGGAGGAGCCAGAGGTGCCTATTTTGCAATAGGTTAGGGATTATGTGCCACCGTAGCTCAGTTGGCAGAGCAGCGGTTTTGTAAACCGCAGGTCAACGGTTCGAGTCCGTTCGGTGGCTATCTCGCAACGCCTTGCATTAGCTCGCAAGGCGTCGCTTATATCCGTACCACACAAGGGTTTACGTTTCACGCTATCCCGCCCCTTTCTGGCGTTGTCGTCGCATTGACTCGCATCGAGTCGCACTGTTTCGTGCCCCAACTGTCGTGGTAACTGTCGGGGATGACAGGGTGGAGTCACTATCTAGGGTAGGGGGTGGCTGCCGGGGGCTTGCGTGAGGGGGTCAATCATTCAGATGTAATTTAAGAACTACTCCCTTGCGACACGCGACAAAAGCTACAAAAGCCGTTTCCAGGCTGTCAGAGGGGGTTTTGTCGCATCGGTGGGGAGTTCTGTCGCAAGCTATGAGATTTTTGTCGCCAGCTTGGGGCTGCCAGATAGGTCGGGTAACGTGTCCAGAGCACCTGCCAAGTCGTGGATACCCAACCGGGTGTAGATGTTCAGGGTCAACACTGGTGTGGAGTGTCGGGCCAATTCTTGGGCCACCTTGACCGGCGCGCCACCCTTCACCAGCATGGTAATATAGGTAACTCTCAGGGCGTGGAAGTCCACCACCCATCCGGCGTCATCTTCAGCCGCCAGGAAAGTCGATTCCTGCCGTACTTTCTGCTCTTGTGGGGTGGTCGATGCTGCCAGCCATTGCTCACGTGCTGCCTGTAGGTCCATGCGGACCATCGCCGCCGTCTTATCCGGCAGCCTGAATACTGGCTCACCCTTGGGCCTGTCGGCCAGCCAGCCGCGTAGGAACGTCGCCAGGGTTGGATGGATAGGTTGCCGGTCCTCACGCCGGCGTTTCGAGTAGGCTGCCTGCAACGTCACCGCCGGGGGGTTGTCGTCCAGGTGGAAGCTCTCAGGTGTCAGGCTTGCCAATTCAGAGACTCGGAAGCCTGTACCACTCGCCAGCCGGTAGAGTGCCGCCCGATCAGGACCGGACATCCCGCGCCACACTGGGGCGGTCTCTGTGGTGGCCACCAAGGTAGCCAGTTCGTCGGCGTTTAGTGGTCTCCGCTCACGCCGTGGTTCGGCTTGCACGTTGTAGCCGGTCAGGTGGGCTAAAACGTCGTATTGGGCACGCCCATCCCGCGTTAGCCACCTGGAGAATTGCTTGACCGCTCTCAGGTAGTGTTGACATGTTTGCAAACTCTGCCCTGCGGTGTGTATGTCGCCGATAGCCTCTTGGACCGCCGATGCACTCAGATCGGTTATCCACTCCGCATTGGTGGCCACCAGAAGGGCTTGTACGCGGGTCTCCAGTAGGCTCACTTGCTTTGGCGTAACACCTTTGGCTACCAGCCCCTTCAGCCAGTCCGCAAGGTGCTCAGATAGCGGCTTTTGGCTAGCTTCGACGTTGCGGTCTGCCCTTGCGTCTACCACACCAGATCGTCGTAGGGCTGTATCGGCTATGCGCTTTGCCAGAATTCTTTCGGCCACCCTTTTATCGGTTGTTCGGGTTGACTTCTCTTGTCGCCTACCTGTGCTATCAAACCATCTAGCTAGCCAGTTGCCGCGCCCGTTACGTCGATAAAGGGTCCCTGCGCCGTGCTGTCGTTGGGTTGCCATGCCCCCCCCCTTACGCGAAGTCGCCACCCATGGCAACCCATCCGATGCGATTCGGTGGAGTTTCTGTCACGAATTATTCGTCGCCGACTTGGGCATCGCTTGACAGGATGAATCGTCGGCTGGTTGGGCGCCCGCTTCCCGTGGGCTGGGGGACTTCCCAACACCCAAGACCGGCTTCCACCAGCCCATCTAATTCGGCTTCGGCATCGGCGGTGGTTGCACAGTGTCGGCGATTTTGCCAATCGCGGACTGATACCACCCCGCCCTTGTTGCGGACCAACTCTGTCAGCCGTCGCAAGTCGCGGGATTCGTTGGATTCTGCCATGGTGGCGTAGACTCGCTTGGTTTCACCGCCGAACCACCGGGCCAACCCGACACCCGCCGCCATGCTCACTTCATCCACCTTGTCGGGATCAGCCAGCGTTTCATCGCCAGCCGCAACGCGGACGCAATGATGCACCAAAGCCAGCCGGGCCGCGTAGGCTTCCAGCTTGCTCCACGCCGCCGCCAGGTCGCCAGTCAACCCGGCTTGTTCCGCCGCGTGCTCGTTGTGAAACCGGACCCACCGCCGCTTGGCGGTGGGATTCAGCTTGACAAGTTGTGGACGTGGGCTGCCGTCATCATTCAAGTCGGGTTGCAATTCAAAAAGCCGACCGAAAACCACCTTAACGTCCGTCGCAACATCCACCGGGATAGTCGCTTCAGACCACGTCTTTGGTTTTCGCGGTGGGCTTGCCGACAAAAATCGGGCCTGCAATCCCGCTTCGCGGTGTTCGCTTGTCATCATTTTGGCCAGAATTCCGGGCTGAATGCCGCCGGTTACGCTCACCAGCCCATTCGGAACGTGAATCGTGGGGCTGGTTTTGCGGTCAACGGTCACGCTCTCGCCATTGAACAGGCTTAACCAATTCGCCACGTCGCCACCGCCCTTGCTGGTATATCGGTCGAATGACCCAAACCATCCAGCCAGTTCGTCGCGGGACAGCAAGACACCGCGCGGGTTCGCTTGCAAGATCGGGATTAGCGCTTCGATTGTGGTGTCACCCACAAGGCATCGTTCAGCTTGCGGCTGGTCGGGTTTCGGGGGCGGGTCGCCGCCGTCCTTGCTGCGCTTCCACTGCGCCAAGCTCTTGGCGTGTTGCAAGGCTTCGCTTTCATACACCTCCAGGGCTTCGGCGTGCCGTTTGAATGCGTCTTTTTGCCGAATGTGGAGTGATTCAGTTGCTAAACGGAACGCGGGACTTTTTAGTGTGCCGCTCTCGCCGATGATTGCCGTCCAGATTATTGCAGGTTCGGACCATGAGGCTTTTAGCTGGATGCGCCGCGCGTTTCCGATAGCCGATGCCAGCGCCGCCAGCATCGGTAGCGCAACAAAGGCCGGGTCGCAACCAAGCGCCTCCGCCCCATGGATAATGAAGGTTCTTATCGGTTCTGGCAGCAATTCGACCGGGAATGGCCGGTACGTCGCCACCGTGGGGGTCGGTGCCTTGGGCTTGCCGTTTTTCTTGCTCAAAATACCTGTCAAGTCCACGTCGGAATCAACCACATCGTCACCTCCGAATCCCTGCAACCGTAGCGCTCTAGCAGTCGCCCCAAAATCGCCGCCATGGTCTAGCATCGCGCAGACTGCAAGCGGTGAGTAGCCAGTATCCGGCTCGAATGGCGAGGCGTTGCTTGAAAAGACAAAAAAGGTGCCGTCCTTGAGCGTTGCGGACATACCTACAGTCTTGCCGGGCCGTCTCCAGTGCTCGTTGTCGCCACCCTTGACTCGTTGCCAGCCGTGTCGGGTGAGGATGTCGCGTGGGTCGCATTGTTTGTTAAAATCGTCACCTGGACGGTCCAAGGCCAACGGGGTGGCCACCGGGGGGGGCTTTTCGGCAGTTACCGTCGTGGTATCGAGAATGGCCACCTGTTGCCTTTCATCTAGGCCATAGGCGGATTGCAAGAGTGTATCACGCTCGGCCTTGGCTAGAATAGGTGGGTTAGCCAAGTCGCCTTGGGTAACCTCGTAGCCACTTGTGGGGGCACACAGGAACAGCCCACCTTCACCGCGCGTCTCGATGTAGGTGGTCTTCCCGCGTGTTGCTAACTTCAGGCTACTACAGACGGATGACTCGTAACGGTAAATTACGTGTCGTCCGCCCGATTGTGTGCTCTCGATAACTAGCTTCTCGAATAATTCAACGGGGATTTTGTCTCGCCATGCAGGAAATAGTTCACCCTTGCAATCAAAGTCGATGACTTCTAGGTTGCCAGATGTTTTACCACAGACTATACAGACAGCATCTACCTTGCTGGCAAACCATCGGCCTATGTCGATTTTCGTGGGCCTTGTGCTTTGATATTTTTTCCAACTTATCGTCGGGCGTTTTTTTGCCCGCTTGGCTGGCAGAACGCACAGACCATTTTCGTGGTAGCGTTTCGCCGCGCCGAATAGCCGGGCAGCGATTTTTGTGTCGCTCACTTGGCACCTCCACGCTCACGCTTCGCCAGCCACCGGCGCAGACTTTCAAGGGAATACAAAATCCGGCGCCCCACCCGAGCGTGGGGGATTTCCTTCGCATTGGTTAAGCTCCATAACGAACGCGGACTGATGCTTAGCGTTTTTGCTGCGGTTTTGGCATCGACGGCCAAGGGTTGGGGATCAGTTTGGGGCATAGAATCTGTCATTTTGTGGCGCCTTTTTTTGTGTGTGAAACGGGAGCACATGCCCAGTCGCAGATATCTTCCAACCAACCGCGCGTCTCGGTCAGACCCTCCGCTCGGAACCGCGCCAATTCTCTGGCACCGTCCAAGACGCCGCGTAGGAAAGCGTTTTGGTGAACCGTCCGCCGGGCAGTCTGCCGATTTGTGAGACAATCAGCCAAACGCCGACGAAAATTCGCCACCGTTTTGGAAGTGTGGATTTGGCAACGCTCGACACCGTTCAAGAATCCGATACGACGTGCGCGTTCGGACGGGTTGGCGGGATTCCAGCGAAGGCCCGTACCCAGTAAGAACGTCCGCCAGGCTAAAAAATCGCCAAGAGAATCTCGCTTGACAGACCTGATTTTTGGCGATAGGATACCCATAGCTCAATTTTCCTTGTGCCTCACGAGTGCTTGCTCGCGGGGCTTTTTTTTGATTAAAAATCATCCCCCCCGTGGGGGGGGGCTGACACCGGAAGTTGCAATTCGATGCCAGCCCCGGAGCTACAAAACGTGATCGGGGGAAAGTAGAAAAACCCGACCACATGGAGAAGATTGATTAAACGCCTTCACATTTTGTGGCGCATCGGTGGTCGGCCAGCGAAACGCCAAAATCGTGATAGCCCCGATACACGACGCCGAGCACGTCCGCCGGGGGGTCACATTGTTCGACGACCGGCTGGTCGCGCCCGTCCAGGAATCCAACCACCACACTTCCGTCACTCGGCGCGGAGAAGATGTACCACGCGCTTTCGGAAGTGTCGGCGAATCGCGCCGAGTTGGACAAGCGTGGTTCGACCGCAAGCGTCAGGGCTTTATAAAACGGGTTTCCTTCTGCTTGCCGATCGGTTCCGTCCGCCACGTATCGCGTCAAGGTTTCGGAACTTAACAAACTTCGAGCGCAGGATTCCAATTCGGCAGGCACAAGCAACGTGCGCGGTCTCAAATCCAGGTTTCGAGATTCCGAATCGACACGCCCCACCATGGCCGCCACCGCGCTTGACAGCGCGTCGATACCCAATGCGGTGCCAGCGCCTGTTATCAGGTTGGCATTGTCTGCGGAAAAAAAGTCGGCATCGGACGGCGTTTTGTTCGTCAACAGAGCGAAAAAGACGGCATCGCTCACCGCCCGCGCGGCTGACCTTCCCAATTTTTCAGCCGTCGAATCGAAAACGCCCAAATCGTCGTTGATGATTGCACTCCGGTCAATCTGCAAAATCATCCCGCGCGTCGCGCCCCGAATCTCGGTTGTTTCCTCGGACATTTTGCCATGCTTCAACTCGCCACCCGGCGCTACCACCTCGTATTCGGCGCCGAGAACCGTCCGAATCAGCGTGTGTGTTTTCAAGTCGCGCAGGTTCACGATTCGACAAAAACTCCGCCAACTTGCGGGCGATTCTCGATAAGCGTCTAAACTAATTTTGTTCGCCGACAAGCCGAGCGCCACCGGCAAATCGGTCATGCTGAACGCCGCGCGGATCAGTTCGGTTTTTCCTTGCGGGACAGGGTGGCCACTCAACTGGATGGCGCGCGAACACAGGTCAAGCATCGAATGACACTTCAAGTCCTGGGCACCTTGCGCAGCTTGCGCGCCGAAGTGTCGCTCAGCGACGGCGGATTTTCCGGTGTGGAGCAAGCAAGCGGACGCCAACAAGTCGGCGTGTGGCACACTCGGCATCGTCCGCCCGCCGACACCGAGTTGTGGGTAGCTGTCTCGCAGCGCCTTTAGCTCGGCGCTCTGCGCCCGGGTGCGCAACACCTCATTTTCCGTTTTGTCCAGGTTCCAGCCGCCTTCAATCGCGCGTGCTTGCAGGGTCGGATGGTCTCGGGTTAAATCCAAAATTTTCGTCACCCGCTCACGCTCGGCAGTCGTCGAGTCGATTTTCGCATTTTGCATATTTCTATCTCCATTTTTTGCGGCTCTCGCCGCCAATGAAACAACCGTATCGCAGTCTGCCCCGACGGGCAGAATCGAAACCTCTCGCAATTCGCCGCGCACCACGAGCACGCATCCACCCGCCGGCACACTGTGTGAGCGCCCGTTGACGGTCACTTCCTCGCCAGCCCCCAGCCGCCGGGTTTCGGTCGGGTTGACGCCGACGCTCGCCTGCAATTCGACGCCCGACTTGATTAAGTCCCTTACCTGTTCGGCGGATTCGGTCGTTGCCAGGGTGGCGACCACAAACAACTTTCCGTCGGCAACTTCAGGCTTGCCACTCCCGATCACCGCGTCTAAGGCATTTTCGTGATTGGCCAAAATCGGGACACTTGCCGGTAAGTCCAACCCGTCCAAGTCGATCAGGATCACGCCGTAACCGTCTACCTGTATGACGCCCCCGCTGTACGCCAAAATCCGCAAGCGTCCCGGCTTTTTGGCCCCGGCTTCGAGCTTGGCGCGAAGGTTTAGTAAGTTACTCACTTTTTTTGTTCTCCTTATGCGTTCTTGATTTTGTCACCGCCGCTGGATCGAAGCGGATCACCTTACGAGAAAACTGCACTTTCGGGATCACCCCTCGCCGTCCCCACTCCCGCACCGTCTCCGGACGGACGTGCAACCGCTTGGCCATCATCTCGGCGGTCAACAGTTCTTGTTCCATGTCACCGTACTCCAGGTCAAAAGTCGCGGGGGGGCACATGCCCCCTCACCTATTCCTGGAAAGTATGCGCAAACGGGGGCGCATACTGGGCGCATACCCTTGTGATTCAAGGGGTTATGATGCGCATACTTGGGGCATTATGCGCGGTGTATTATATGTTTGAAGTGAATTTTGAGCGTTGTCCTGCCACCCGGTGGTCGGTGCGTTGACCGAGTTCAAGTCGGCGCGGGTTGATTGTCTTGGGTGGCTTCGCAGGCTCGGGGATCAGGGCAGAAAGCCCGCTTGCCTTTGCGTGCTCTTTTGCCCGCTTAATCATGCGAGATACTTGCCCTTGTGAGTATGTAGTCCCGTATTCCTTGTTCAATTCATCGACGATGCGCTGTTGTTTCCACCCATCCAAAAGTGATAGCTGGTGCGCTTTTTTGTCATGCGGCTGGAGAACGGGCAGCTTGCCCGCTTGGGGCTTCCGTTGGCCGTCCGCCAGTTTCCCACTATCACATTCCTCCGTCGCCGGCAGCCCATCTCTAGCCAGGTCTGCCAACAACCCGCAGGTGTCGGCGTAAACCTCTGCGCGGACGCGATGGTGTGCCAGCCGGTCCATCTCGTCATACGAATTAGCCATCTGCTGCCAATCCCATTTGGCCGCATTATGACGAAACCGGCTCGGAAACTCACGCACCATTTGCGAGACGGTTATCGTCCAGCAAAGCGCGAATTGCTCAGGTCCCCATCCGGCAACTTTGTCTCTGTACGCGGGTTGCTTATCCGGCTCGGGTTCGCCTACACGCCGACAAAAAAGCGGAAACCCACCCGGCACGCGCCCCTCAGCAAGATTCCACCGTTTCGGGAACGCACCGGCGTCAATCGCCGTCAACCAGTAACCGGCCAGCCCGAACATCGGTGCTTGCTAGGTTGATTGCAAGGTGGCAAGACTTGGCCGCCTGTTCCCCATACCTGTTGAACCGCTTTTCCAACAGGGCGAAGTCGTTTGCGATTTTTTCCAGGTTGGTTTCCGGCATGATGTCCATCCTTTCTTGGGGGCCGGACCGGGCAAGCTGTGGGCGATAGACTTTCCCACAATCTTGCCGGGTCCGTTCACCAGGGATCAACTGGCTACCCACAGAAAGTATATGCCTGCTATTCTCGCCGTACATGCCGGATGCTCTACTTTATATGTTCCGGAATCGAGACAACAAAACCTGAAAAATACGCGAAAAACTCCGCCGGGGGGACAAACCAGAAACGTCGGGTGGCGATGCGGGGGGGCTTCATCGGCTCGCCAACGGCCAACCTCAAACCGCCAGGGAAGCCCGCCACTGCATTTTCTCGGCATGGGTGGCGTGGTTATCCGGGTCCCCCAGATCGACGCTCAGGCGTGCCAATTCGCAGTGGTGAGCCGGGTCGGCACACCCCGCATCGCTGCCGAATCTGCCAGCC
>JAGLWJ010000640.1 GCA_023133475.1 Phycisphaerae bacterium
GTCTCCATGCAGAATGTCCTGACAGGTGGCGGCACGAACACGGAGAATGCCTGGCGCTGGCTGCTGGTCTCACAGGCCAGCGACTACTGGTACTGGGACGGCACGGAGATATGGGACAGCAATGTGACACGCGGGTGCAATCAGGCGGTCGCTCATGCCGACGCGGTCATCGCCGGTCAGCCGGACACCGTGCCTCCGACAATCTTTCTTCCACAACGTGAGCCGTACAACCCCGGCGGCTACGAGTGGGGTGCTTCACCAGAGCCGTCGGACTTCGAGGTGTGGACCTATGCCTATGACGTCAGCGGCTTGACCGGCGTGACACTCAAGTGGCGGGTGGACGGCGACGGTGTCAACTCGCTGTCTTCGGTCCAGAACGAGACCTATGCCGGAGGCCCCGAGGTGGGGGCTTGGAACAGCACAGCCATGACCTGGTCCGATGTCCCGCCGCAGAACGGTGTGCTCACGCCGGCCTATCGGGCCTTGTGCTACTCCGCCATGATCACCGGGCAGGAAAACGTGCTGATCGACTACTACGTCGAAGCCGTTGACGGCAACAGCCTCACCGCCCGGTCGGACATTCAACACGTGTATGTGGGCGTCGGCGGAAGCGGGCAAGGCGGCGCCACCATCGACCCCGATCCCGCCGTCGCGGGCCAGAACGTAACTATCCACTACGATCCGGCAGGTGGGCCGCTGGCTGGTGCGTCGGACGTGTATCTGCACTATGGATTCAACGGCTGGGGTTCGACGATTTCGCCCGACCCTGCCATGACCTGGAACACCGGCGATGCGGTGTGGGAGATCACCGTAATGGTGCAGTCCTCCGCCACGCAGTTGGACATGGTGTTCAACGACGGAGCCGATACCTGGGACAACAACGGCGGAGCGGACTGGCACTTCGATGTCGTTGGCGGAACACCGGCGGAGGACCCGTGGGAGATGGACGGGGCGTTGGATGCGAACGCCACTGAGATTGCTTCCAACAACGGCATGGTGCTTTACGCCGGTTATGAAGGCGGGCTGCTTTACGTAGCCACATGGGATGCCGGCGAGGGCAACGACCACTTCATCTTCCTGGCGGGCGTGCCGGGGGCGTTACAGGCGGCTCCGTGGGACAAAGCCGGCCAAGTGGCTGGGTGGGGCGCATTCATCGGCAACGAGAACGATAGCCTTTGGGCCGGCTGGTTCGACAACACCGCCACGGTCCAGGTCGCAACCAGTGATGGCAGCGGGTATTTGGAGGGAACCATCAACCTGGTCGAGGAATTTGGCACGCTGCCGGTGGAGGTTCACTTGGCGGTGGCCCCTTATCCGACCGCCGACGGTGCCGGCTTGTTGCACGAGTACCAGGTGCCCGCGTCGATCAACTCTGACGGCAATGTTGACGCCGGCGAATACGCCCTGGTCAACATCTGTGATATTACGGTCACGCACGAGCCGGCGGATTTCGACGAGGACTGTGACGTGGACTTGGCTGACTTCGAGATTTTCAGTCAGTGCCTCAACGGCCCAGAATTACCGGCTGCCGGCACGTGCCCGTCCGGTGTGGACGCCGATCTGGACGGCGACGGTGACGTGGACTTGTCTGACTTCGCTGTTTTCCAAACCGGCTTTGTCGGCTGATCAGACGTAGGGTGGGTGGAACCTCGCGGAGCGAGGTGGAACCCACCATTCAGTTCCGAGTAGTGGGTTTCGGACGGGTGGCCAGGGCAAGTAGTTGGGTGGCACGGGCAAGGACCGCCCCCGGAAGACGTTTATCATGCGATGACGCTACCTGGCGGTCCTTGCCCGTGCTGGGCGTTGGAAGCTCTGTGGGCGCCGTGCCCCAGGCCCACGGACAAAGCCCGCG
>JAGLWJ010000641.1 GCA_023133475.1 Phycisphaerae bacterium
TGCGACATCGCCGCCGGGACCAGCGCGGACTGCAACACCAACGGCATCCCCGACGAATGTGATGTCGTGCTTGGTCACGATTGCTGCGAAACAGGGCATGGAGCCGGGTGCAGCGATCCCGCCATCGAAGACTGTGTGTGCCAGAGCGACCGCTATTGTTGCGAGACGGAGTGGGACGATACTTGTGTGGACGAGGTAACCAGCCTCGGGTGCGGCACGTGTGAGCCTACCAGCGAGGACTGTCAGCCAGACGGCGTGCCCGACGAATGCCAGCTTGCCGACAATGACTGCAACTCGAATGGAACGCCCGACGATTGCGAAAGTGACTACGACGGCGACGGGGTCATCGATGACTGCGATGACGACATAGACAACGACGGTGTACTCAACGGCGATGATGTGTGCGATTACACGCCACCGGGAGCGGCGGTCGATTCCGAAGGTAGACCACTTGGGGACATCGACCAGGACTGCGACACCGACCTGGCGGACTACGCACTCTTTCAGCAAGGATTCACCGGACCCCTATAGGTTTCGGGCGGGGGCACGCTGTACGGCCTCGACGAGATGGTCCACCTGGGATAGAATCAGCGGGAGGCTTCTGATCCGTGAAGTTCATCGTCAATCTTGACCGTGACGAAGCCGGCATGATCGTCGCGGAGTGTCCCGCGATCCCGGGCTGTGTCTCGCAAGGAAAGACGGAGGCCCAGGCCCTGGCCAATATTCGCGAGGCCATCGAGGCGTGCCTGGAAGCTCGGGCCGCCAACGGAATGCCGCTCACTGTGGCCACCCGTCGTCGATGAATTCGTCGCACTGCTATAATGAGCGGCTTCCGCGAGCGCCTGGTCGATATGATGCGTGTGGAGGTCAACGCAATGGGCTATACGGTGATTCTGGAACAGGAGCCCGACGGCGGGTACGTAGTCCATGCTCCAGTCTTACCCGGGTGTGTGAGCCAAGGGGATACCCGCGAGGAAGCTCTGGCCAACATCCGCGAGGCCATGGAACTGTACATCGAGGACTGCATCGAAGCTGGCGACCCGGTGCCCAAAGAGGTGGGCCGGGAGTTCATTGAGGTGGAGGCCGGCACCTGATGGGCAAACTCCCTACGGGGTTGTCGGGGCGCCAGGTGCGGACGGCCCTTGAACGCGCTGGATTCGCCTTCCGCCGTCAGCGTGGAAGCCACATGATCCTGCGCCGAAATGAACCCTATGCCCGCGTGGTCGTGCCCGACCACAAACAGCTACGTCCGGGAACCCTTCGCAAGATTCTTCACGAGGCGGGTCTGACGGTGGAAGACTTGGTGGCGCTGTTGTGATCCTCGCCCTTCCTCTTCCTGGAGGGGGGGAGCGACTGCTTCTGGGGGTGGGGATCATGGCGACGACGGCCCCGGCGGGAGGGTGTGACAAGGGGTGGCACGAACAAGGCCCGCGTCAATACGCCTGGAACAACCACCAAAGCCTCGCCGCGGGCTTTGTCCGTGGGCCTGGGCCAACGGCGCCCACAGAGCTTCCAACGCCCAGCACGGGCAAGGACCGCCAAGTATCGCCATCGCAAAATGAACGTCTTCCAGGGGCGGTCCTTGCCCATGCCACCCAACTACTTGTCCAGGCCACCCGCCGTGATGCACCCGTGTCTTCGTCGGTGTCCTCTTCCGAGAGCCCCCAACGGGGGCGATGGAACCTTTCTTCTGGTGACTAACCGTCTAACACCGCACAAGGTTGCAATAAACCATTGTAACCGTAACCTTGTTCATCCGGTGAACCTCCACATCTTTCCTCCGCCCCCGTTGGGGGACTGGTGGCTCTGTTGCCGGCTAACCCAGGGTTCGCTTTGCTCACCCTGGGCTTTATTCCAACGCCGCTCCGCGGCTGAAATCCAGAACTCCGTCTCCTACGGGGGCTTTACCCAACGAGCGGTACAGCGGTGTAGTGCTCTGTCATGCCTTAACCTGCAGGTACAAGCGGCATAGTTTGATTCGGGCATGAGTGGTCCATCTCTTCAGAGGTGGGGAACACGAATTGTTCGCCGATTCGCGTCCCCCAAGGCTAAAGCCATGGGCCACCCCCAATTTCTCATTTAAGCTATGACAGAGCAGAATGCAAGCGGCCAAAAACGACACGGGCGACGCCGACGCAAGCGAGCGGGGCCGGACTACCCTGTATTTTCCGCATATTGAGGAATTAGAAGAGGTTCAGCGAGAGAACCTTCGGGCGGCGGTTGGTGACGGTGTAGTGACGCCGGATGCCCCGAGCCTGACAAAAATTATGAATTGTGCCGGTGCGGAT
>JAGLWJ010000642.1 GCA_023133475.1 Phycisphaerae bacterium
CCTCCCCCCATTTTCCATTTTCCATTTTCCATTTTCCATTTTCCCCGTGGTGATTTAGATGCGATTGCCCTGCCCAAAGCACCGCCCTGGTTGCCAACTTCTGATTGTCTGTCTATAACCTCGTCAGTGTTGGAGGCCATGCCTTCATCAGGTGTGCTGGTCAGGGAGTTTTGGATTTGCCAGCTTCGACGACGAAGAAATGGAGGTTGTTTCGAGCCTGGTCGAGCCGTCGGCCGGTGTGGTGCACCTGGCAGGTCACCTACCGGTGCAACTTCCGCTGCGGATTCTGCCATTACTGGAAAGACCCGATGGGCCAGACGCCCGAGCAAACCGTGGCAGACTTCGCCATCGGGTCCGGGAAACTGGCTCAGATGGGATCGCTGTTGGTTTCCCTGGCGGGCGGGGAGCCGTGCCTGCGCGAAGACCTGCCGCAGATCGTGCGTGAGGTGGCTCGCTATCACTTCCCCTTTGTGACCACCTCCGGCTGGCACGTGACCGCCGAGTTGGCGGAGGAGTTGTTTGAAGCCGGGTTGTGGGGTGCTTCGGTAAGCATCGACTATACCGATCCCGTGCGACATGACCGGGCCAGGGGGGTCAAAGGCGCGTTTGAGCGGGCGGTGGCGGCGTTGGAGCACTTCTCCAAGGCCCGCAAGCACGCCTGGCAACGTGTCAACCTCATGGCAGTCCTGCTGCACGACAACCAAGACCAGATCGCGGATTTGATCAAACTCGCCGCCGAGCATGATGCCTACTTCATGATCCAACCGTATGGGGTGCGCAAGACCGGGAGCGAACGGTTTAGAAACGGGTCTGCCGGAGTGTCTTCGCAGTTAGTGCACCTGAAGGACAAGCATCGCAACTTCCTGAGCAATCGCGTGTTCCTGTCCCGCTTCGATCAGGCTTTGAAAGAAGGTGTGCCGGGCTGCCGGGCCGGGCAGGCGTTTTTCAATATCGATTCCCGCGGCGACGTGGCGATATGCGTCGAGGAGCGATCCCATCCGGTGGCGAACCTTTATCGTGACAATGTTGCCGACGTCGTCCGCGCGTTGAATGCCCGTGCCCGCGGGAATACCTGCATGGACTGCTGGTACAACTGCCGCGGTGAAGTGGAGATGCTCTACGATCCCGTTGCTCTGGTGAAGTCTCTGCCCACCCTGTTCTTCGATCGCGGGCGCCCATCGCAAATAAAGCCCGACGGTCAAGGCGGTGGTTGTTCGTGACAGGGATAAGGCTTCTCCACGACAAGGTGTGGGTCCAGGCAGCGGTGATGCTGGCTTTGTTCGTCGGGTTGCTCCTTCTGGGGCGTCACGCCAGTCGCGCGTCCACCCGGGTGTACCCCTCCGCCTCACCCCAGGCTGCTCGCATGACTCCCCAGCCGACCATCGTAACCGTCGCAGGGACCAAACCGCCGGTGTATCGCCTCACTTACCCGTGCAAGAATCGTCTAGCCAACGACCTCTACCAGGAGAAGTTCGATGATATCCTTGACGCATTGCCTACGCCATCCTTCGGGTCACAGCAAACGCTCGCCGGCGAGATAATCTCTGAAGCTCTGAGGCGGGACACCGTTGTTGCACTGCGGGATCAACTCATCCTCCTGGACGTGCAGGCCCCGGGAACCACGGTGATTCGCGGCCGGGTTACTGACACCAACGCAAGCCCCATGGGGAACGTTACCGTGGATGTCTTCAGCCCCTGCACGATGATCAACCACTTTCACACCCGGGCAGACGGCTCGTTTACGCTGGTGATTCCCCCTTCGCGTTCACCGGAGAACTTTTCTTTGCGCTTGCGCCCCGGCATCGGCGCACGTCCGTTTCTCTCCAAGCATTTTGACGTGGACCGGGCTACCGCAACTGCCACGGTAGCCATTTCGCGAACGGTTCTCGAGAAGTATCAGCTCTTCTATTGTTTTTACGTGCTCGCCTTCCTGGTGCTGGGCGTCTGGGTGGTGTTGCAGGTCCGTCGCGTATATCGCCAGGTTAAGCTAGAGTATTTCCGTCAGCCGGGAACTTGCCTGACCTGCGGCTACGACCTGCGGGGGGCGGTCGGCGATCGCTGCTCTGAATGCGGGATGCTCATCCCCAAGCAGGTCTGGGCTGAGCTGAGCTGGGTAGGTCGGCGTGAAAACTTGTAGCGCAGGCTTCCAGCCTGCAAGAAGGTGGCAGGCAGGATGCCTGCGCTACAAGTATCTGTAGGTCGGGTCCGCAGACCCGACATCCCCGGGTGACGCCGTTGGGAATCCCGAACGTCGGGTCTGCGGACCCGACCTACAGACTGGAGCTTCGTGATTTTTCACGTAGTGAACCATATGTGCCTTGGAGATCGCGACAGCGAGGTAAAACGATGAAATCCATTAACCCTGCCACGGAAGAAGTGATCCGCGAATACCCCGAGCATGACCCCGGCGAGGCCCAACGCCGTCTGACTCAGGCAGAGCAAGCTTTCCACCAATGGCGCCGCACCCCCTTTAGCCATCGCAGTGACCTGCTCAAACAGACCGCCGAAAACCTCCGCCGCGACATCGACGAGCACGCTCGCCTGATGACCGCGGAGATGGGCAAACCCATCGCCGAGTCCGAGGCTGAGGTCCAGAAGTGTGCCTGGGTCTGCGACTACTTCGCCGAGAACGCCGAGCGTTTCCTGGCACCGGAAAGCATCCCCTCCGACGCCGTACACAGTTTCGTTCGCTACGACCCGCTGGGGGCGGTGTTGGCGGTGATGCCCTGGAATTTCCCCCTCTGGCAGGTCTTCCGCTTTGCCGCCCCGACATTGATGGCCGGCAACGTCGCCCTGCTCAAACACGCCTCGAATGTGCCGGGCTGTGCTCTGGCCATCGAACGTGTCTTTCGGGACGCCGGTATCCCCGACGGGGTTTTCACTACCTTGCTGATCTCTTCCGCTCTGGTCAACGACGTTATCAAGAGCCCGGTGGTCCGGGCTGTGACGCTCACCGGCAGTGAGCCGGCTGGGGTGGCAGTCGCCTCCCAGGCTGGCGCCGTCATCAAGAAGAGTGTGCTCGAACTGGGCGGGTCCGATCCATTCGTGGTATTGGCCGACGCCGATATCGAGGCGGCGGCTGAAGCTGCGGTCATTGGCCGAACCCTCAACACCGGGCAGAGTTGCATCGCCGCCAAACGCTTCATCGTCGAGCAGCCCATCGCCGAGCAGTTCGAACAGGCCTTCGCCGGGAAGATGGCCAACCTGAAGGTGGGCGATCCCATGGACCGTGCCAACAACCTCGGCCCGCTGGCCCGGGCTGACCTGGTCGACGACCTTCACGACCAGGTTGAGCGTTCGATCCAAGCCGGAGCCACGCTCCTGACCGGCGGGCAACGGCTCCAACGCAAGGGTTATTTCTATGCCCCGACCGTGCTGAGTGGTGTGGAGCCGGGCATGGCGGTCTTCGATGAGGAAACCTTCGGGCCGGTCGCCGCCGTGGTCCGCGCACGCGATACCGACCACGCGATCGAGTTGGCCAACCGCTCCGACTTCGGCCTCGGCGCCAGCCTGTGGACCGCCGATTCCAAGCGAGGGCAAACCCTGGCGGCTCAGATCGAAGCCGGGGCGGTCTTTGTCAACGGGATTGTCAAGTCCGACCCGCGGCTGCCCTTCGGAGGAATCAAACGCTCGGGCTACGGGAGGGAGCTGTCAGTCTTTGGGATCCGCGAGTTTGTGAACATCAAGACCGTGTGGGTCAAATAGCAAAGTCCCGCGGCGGGTGCGGGACGGGCGACCGTGATTGATCAGTACCGCGACCGTGAGGGAGCGACGGGTGGCCCACCGCTTTAGCGGTGGGGGACGCGAATGCGCGGATGTCCCATCCCGTTTCGTCGGTCCGGAGGACCGGCGAACGGGGTGGGGCACCTATGGCCGCTCCCTTACGGTCGCGGTACTGATTAGATCGAGTCAGTTTCGCGGCGGGTGGAACCCGCCCTACTGCTGATAGCTAAAATCCTCGCTCCATTCAGGTGCATGACACCTGTTGTGGAGCTTGCTTCAGGGTTGCGGAGATGAGTTCCGCGGCGCGTTTGCCCGAAAGGAGCATTCCGCCAAAGATAGGCCCCATCCGTGGGCCGCCAATCGCGGCGTTAACGCTCATGCCCGCCACCCAAAGCCCCGGGCAAACCTCGCCCGTCCGCTCGACGACGAACGCCTCAGCCGTCGCCGCATCCATCGGGCCTTCCCCCGCATGACCGTAGAGAGGTGAGTCGGGGAACAACCCACGCCGCCGGACCTTCTCGATAACCGTAGCCTCATGACCGGTCGCATCGAGAATCGCCTTGGCTGAAAACGTCAGCGGATCGACATGCAAAGCACCGGAGATGCCGGTGCGGTTAACCACTATGCCGGTGACCCGGTTGTGGTGAATACCTATATCCTCGAGAGTCACCAGGTTCAGCAGGGTGACGCCCGCCTGAATCGCCTTGAGAATCAGAGCCGATGCCAATTCGACCGAATCGACCGTGTATAGCCCCTCCGGCTGACGCTCATGCCGGATTCCGAAGTCTACAAGGACCGGCAAAGCTTCTTCCTGAAAGGCGACCTCGTTCATCGCCATCCCACCGCCCCAGATGCCTCCACCCGGAGCCAGGCATCGTTCCACCATAGTTACCTTGAAACCCAGCTTGGTCAGGTAGAATCCCGCCACCAACCCCGCCGGGCCGGCTCCGACGACCAGCACATCGCTGAGCACACTGCCCAAGAGCTTGTCGTGGTAGCTGCTCATGATTGTCCTGGTAATTTCGGTCTCTTGTATTCTGGACATCGGGTCGTCGCTCCTGAACGGTCCTCTCTTGCCGCCTAACCAACGGATAGCCAAGCAACCTTAGCCCAAAGCCGCACGATGTCAACCAGGGTGCCCCATCGCTTCAGCGGTGGGGGACACGCAATCGCATCTAAATCACCACGGAACACGCGGAAAATGGAAAATGGGGGGAGGGG
>JAGLWJ010000643.1 GCA_023133475.1 Phycisphaerae bacterium
TGGATCGGCCGCTCCCTTACGGTCGCGGTACTGATTGGGTGGCCCATCTTTTGCCTCATGCCTGTTCCCTGGATAATCATTGAGCGAATCGCCGGCAAGGGTACAATGGGGAGCTATGAGTGGTGCAACGCATAATTCCGAGAACGACTTGGCGGTGTTTCCGGGAACGTTCGATCCGGTCACACTAGGGCACATGGACATCATCCGTCGCGGGGCGACGATATTCAGTCATGTGGTAGTTGCGGTAGGCTGTAATCCTGAAAAGATCGAGTGGTTCTCGCCCGAAGAGCGGGTCGAGCTGATCCGCAAGCTGGCCAGAGAGTTGCCCAATGTCAGCGTGCGTTCGTACGATGGCTTGACCATGGATTTCGTGCGTTTGGTGGGAGCCAAGGTGATTCTGCGAGGCATCCGCGATACTGTGGACTTGCGAACCGAGTTGCAGGCAGCCAACACCAATCTCCTTGTCGGCGATGTCGAAACTGTTTTTTTGATGACCAGCGATCAACATGCGCTGACCTCCAGCACGCTTATCAAGCAGATCGTCGAGATGGGCGGTTATGATCATGCCCGTCTGGCTCGCCTGGTTCCTCGAGAGGTGATCGAGCAGTTGGAGCAGCACTTCGGCTCGGGGGCGAAAGCAACCCTTCCCGCGGTGCATCAGGGCAAAGGGGGGCAGACGTAGGGTGGGTGGAACCTCGCAAAGCGAGGTGAAACCCACCAACCAGGGACGAGTCCAAGGTCCAAAGTCCAAGGTCCAAAGTCTTGTTGATTTCTGACTTTGGACTTTGGACCAGGGACTTTGGACTTATCAAGCGGTGTTTTTTGACGCGGCGTGCTGGAGGGCTATAATACCTTCAGCCGAAAATACCAGTGTGCATTCGACAAATCCCGCACCGATGCGGAGAGGGTGGGGATGGGTTGTGAGCGCGATTGAGTGAGGCTTCGCATCAGAGAACTGCGATGGCAAACATGTTAGCAATTTTGGGTATGCCGGGCGGATGGGAGTTGGTGATCGTCCTGGTTGTGGGTCTGTTGATCTTTGGGCGTCGGCTCCCGGAGATCGCCCGCTCCGTGGGGAAATCCGTGGTCGAGTTCAAGAAGGGGCTTAAGGACGTAAAGAGCGAGATCGACGTTGTCTCCAGACCGGCTGAGCCGAACATGCTCCCCCCCAGCCAGCAGGAACCGCAATCCGAACCGCCGGCTCAACCCGTCCAATCCAACGCCACCACACAGGAAAAACAGCCCTGACCCGGACTTCCCCGTAGGGCGGGTTCCACCCGCCATGTTGACTTAGTCCAGAAGAGTGAAGCGGAATGTTTCGTCGAAGGCTTCTTTGAAGTCGAACACGTTGTTGAAATCCTCGAGGCGGTCGTGTGGTTCCCTTTGAAGACGGCTGCTCTCGATCAGGTCGAAGACCACGTTCCCAAAATCACCGGTTCGCGTGATCCCCCACAAGCGCAGAACCTCGCGAGCCAGCAAACCCCAACGCCGCCGAGCATAGCTGCGCAACGCCCAACACAAATCCGCCCCGCTGACATGACGGTTAAGCCCCTCGAAACCGCCGGCTTCTTCGATCGCCTTGCAGATCACCGCATCGAGCACACCATCCTCGTGACGCTCGATCATCTCCTGCAAATCAATGCTCTCCTTGGCCATATAATGCCCGACCAGACTCTGAGGGGGCGTCAATGGGCCGTGGACCTTTTCCACGGCATACTCCAAACCTTCGAGGACGAAGGCATAGGCGCTTTGCGGATAGCGTCTGCTATCGGTAAGCACGCCGCCTGATTGAAGCTTACATTTAGAACCCATCGTCACTCATCCGCCGGCAAATGAAGGTGCACCAATGTTGCGTGCCCTATTATACCACCCTTTGCCCCGTTTTGCCATGCCCGATGCCCTTTCACCGCGGAGCACGTGGGAAATGGAAAATGGAAAATGAAAAATGGAAAATGGGGAGATGGGATACATTATCGTTATGTGCACACGCGGGTGTTTAGCGGCGACAGGTCCGTAGCATTTAGCGGCGACCCGAAGGGGGAGCGCGTAGATGGGAGCGTGAAGCGTGAAAAACTGAGAAAACGGCGCAATCACAGTTGTAGGGCGGGTTCTACCCGCCTTTGTGGCATAGTGCGGCGGGTGGAACCCGCCCTACATCCATTCT
>JAGLWJ010000644.1 GCA_023133475.1 Phycisphaerae bacterium
GGGAATGGCATCGACTGCCCGACGCCCTACGGGAGCACTCCCGACTGCGATGACGCCGGTGAAAACTTAAGCGACCCGGATGTTGATAATGTGTGCGATCCGGACGACAACTGCCCGACGGTAAAGAACGAAGATCAAGCCGATGTGGATGGTGACGAAATGGGCGATGCCTGCGATCCCTGCACCGATGTGGACGGTGACGGTTGGGGTGTTGACGTTGGGAATGGCATCGACTGCCCGACGCCGTATGACAGTGAACCCGACTGCGATGACGCCGGTGGGAACCTGAACGACCCGGATGTTGATAATGTGTGCGATCCGGATGACAACTGCCCCAATGACTACAATCCGGGGCAGGCCATGTCCGACGATGACTCGTACGGTGACGCCTGTGACAACTGCCCGACAGTGGGCAACGAAGATCAGGCTGATGCGGATGGTGACGAGACGGGTGATGTTTGCGATGCCTGCCCTGGCTATGACGACAGCCTGGATTGCAACACGAACGGTATTCCCGACGGGTGCGAGATTCCACACGAGGGGTTGTTTGAGATGGCCATGGCTACGGTGGCCGGCGGAGGTGAGCCGGGTGGGCCGACGTATGCGTTTAAGATCGGCGTGTTCAAGGTGACCAATAGCCAGTTCATGACGTTTCTTAACAATGCCGAACTCGACGGTGGAGCCACCGAACGCAGTGCCTATATGCACTTCGCGGCTGATGGGGTGGTGTACATGGATGCCGGCGAGTCGGCTAACGAGGTGCTGTTCGATCCGACCAATGGGCGGATCACCTTCGAGCAGGGTGCCCCCTTGGGGACCCGCTACGAGGTGGAGCCCGGATTCAGCCGCCATCCGGTGGTGTCGGTGTCGTGGTTTGGGGCGGTGAAGTTCTGCAATTGGCTGACCATTGACCGTGGCTTCCTCCTTTCGGCAAGGTGCTACGCCGAAGGCAGTGATACGGGTGATTGGCATCCGGCGGTCATCGATGCCACGTCGTGGGGGCTTCGAGATTTGAACGATGCCGAACGTCAGAGCCTGGCGGCTAACTACCTGGGGCACCGTCTTGCGATGGATAACCTCGGAACGCCTACCGGCGAGATCGACCCCCAAACTAACGCCTACAACGAATGGCACAAAGCCGCAGCCTACGACGGGGATGTAGAGGGCATTGGCAGTACGGCTTCGGTCGCGACGTGCTCAGTTCGGTCGATGCCAACTGGTCCGGCAGCGGTGATCCGTTCGATAACAGCCCGACGCCGGTGGGCTTCTACGGGCTCGACGGAGAGCGGACGTGGGATGATGCGGTCTTCGGCTGGTGGGTTACGCCGCCCGAAACGTTTACTGTCCGGGACACTGATAACACCTACGGTTTGTACGACATGTCGGGGAACGTGTGGGAGTGGGTCCAGGACAAGGCGTCCGGCTCAGCTCTGACCCACGCGGTCCGCGGCGGGGCGTTCAATTCGTTCGGGAGCGGCCTGAAAGCCACCTGGCGCAACTCTTACGCAGAAGCCAAAAACTACGTGGGCTTCCGTGTGTTGCGTGCGGGGTTGTCGGCCTATGACGGCGACTTGGATAATGACGGTGATGTTGATCTGACGGATTTGCTTATGTTTGAGAGTTGCCTGAGTGGGCCGGCGGTTGGCCTGACGGAAGATTGCCTGTGTGTAGACGCCGACCATGACGGGGATGTCGATCTGGCTGACTTCGCCGCGTTCCAGGCGGTCTTTGCTCCGTAGTGCGCGGCTCAAGAGTTACTTTTGGTTTCATCGGACAGCGGCTGTTTTTGAGGAGGAACGAAGATGGTTTGCACCCCAAGCAGAATCGGGTTGGCAATTGTGGCACTGGCTGCGGCGGTGGGCCAAGCCCAGACGGTCTTGTATGTCGATGACGACGCGACGGCGGGCGGCGATGGGTTGAGCTGGGCTACCGCCTACGACAGCCTGACCCCGGCCTTAAGCCAGGCGACGGCGGGGGGCGTCGGCGAAATCCGTGTCGCACGGGGGGTCTACCGCCCGGCGGGCGAGGACGGCCCGCGAGTGCTCTCGTTCCCGCTGATCAACGGTGTGGCGGTCAAAGGCGGGTATGCCGGGCTCGGGGCAGCCAACCCGGACCTGCGAAACCCCAATCCAGCCACCAACGGGACGGTTCTCAGCGGGGACCTCAACGGGGACGATGTGGGCACCAACGGACTCGAAGAAAACAGCTACCATGTCCTGTTCGCCGGGAGCAGCATCGACTCGACAGCCATCTTCGATGGGTTCGAGATCACCGGCGGGAATGCGGACGGGGACGGATCCTCCGGCCACGGCGGCGGGTTGTTCACCAACGGCGGCCCCACGCTGCTCAATTGCTTCTTTGATTTGAACTCCGCCATCGACGGCGGTGGGGTTTACAACACCGGCGACAACACGACGCTGAGCGGTTGCACATTCAGCGGCAACTCCAGCTCTGACGGCGGTGGGATGTACAATTACAACAGCAGTCCGCAACTGTCTAATTGCACTTTCTTGGGGAATGTGGCGACCGGGTCGGGTGGTGGCATATACAACTACGCTTACAGCTCTTCACACGGGTATGTCTATAGTAACCCGGACCTGGTCAGTTGCACATTCAGCGAGAATATGGCACAATTCGGTGGCGGGCTGTATAACGTCTCGGCGGCAGGCGGTGGTTACTCCCACTCCAGTACGTCTAATGCCATCAGCAGTCCCAGCTTAGTTAGCTGTAGATTCAGCGGGAACTTTGCAACGACGGACGGAGGGGGAATCTACAACACGTCCAATAAGTACGGCTCTTATGCGTATGCCACGAGCGAGCCTACCCTTGCCAACTGCACCTTTAGCGAGAATACGGCAGGTTCTCTGGGTGAAGCACTGTACAACGTCGAGGAGGAGTACTGCACCAGCGACCCCATCATAGGGAACTGCATTTTCTGGCAAAACGGTGGTGCGAGCGCTGGGATTCTTAATGAGAGCGGTACACTCAGCATCAGCTACAGTCTGATTCAGGGCGGCTGGTCCGGGACTGGGAACCTGGACATGGATCCGCTGTTTGTGGATGCCGACGGCGAGGACAATATCCCCGGGACGCACGATGACGATCTGCGGCTGGCTCTTGGCTCACCATGTATCGATTCGGGGGACAACTACGCCGTTCCGGATGATACCACCGACCTTGATGGAGACGGCAATACAACCGAGCCTGTCCCGTTCGACCTGGATGGGGGGTCGCGCTTTGTGGATGTTCCTCTGATGCCCAACATAGGGAGCGGGACGCCCCCTATCGTGGACATGGGTACTTACGAGGTTCGGGACTGCAACTTCAACGGCCTGCCCGACAGCCAGGACATCGCGGGTGGGACGAGCGAGGATTGCAACGCAAACCAGGTCCCCGACGAATGCGATATCGCCGAGGGGAGCAGTTTGGACGACAACGGCAACAGCGTTCCCGATGAGTGCGAGTTCGACTGCGTCGCCAACGAGCTGGCCAAGTTTCTCGCCTCCGATGGTGCAGCGGGTGACTATTTCGGCAACTCCGTGTCCATCTCCGGTGACACCGCCGTTATTGGGGCACTCCTTGACGACGATAACGATGACGACTCCGGCTCGGCGTATGTGTTCCGCTTCAACGGTTTGAACTGGGTGGAGGAGGCCAAGCTTGTCGCCTCCGACGGTGCGGAGGATGACAGGTTCGGCTACTCCGTGTCCATCTCCGGCGACACCGCCGTTATTGGGGCATACGGGGACGACGACAACGGCAGCTATTCCG
>JAGLWJ010000645.1 GCA_023133475.1 Phycisphaerae bacterium
GGCGGGTTTCACCCGCCTTCTTGGCGTGGGGCGGCGGGTGGAACCCGCCCTACATCTCTTGCCTCTCGAGCATTGACCTGGGCGCGGTCTTGGGCTAACTACAGGTCATGTCCGTGTGTTTTGTCATCGGCCGAGCCGGGGCGGGCAAGACCCGTCATTGCCTGTCCGCCGTGCGCGAGCGGATCGTGCAAAGCTCGCTTGATGGGCATCGGCTGGCTCTGCTGGTGCCCGAGCAGGCCAGCCTCCAGACCGAACGCGCCCTGCTCGCCCTGCCGGAATTGAAGGTCACCCATCGGGCTGAGGTGCTCAGCTTTCGGCGAATCGCCCTGCGGATTTGCGGGCAATCCGCCCCCGATGCCCGCATCACGCTGTCCGCCAACAGCCGAACCATGATCCTACGCTACCTGCTCTCCAAGCTGAGCCCCGAACTACAGTACTTCAAAAACGCCGAGCGCTTCCCGGGCTTTCTCGACCGGCTAAGCCGAACCATCGACGAACTGCTCAACGAGGCGATCACCAGCAACGAGATCGACCAGGCTCTGCAAACCCCGGATCAGGACCCGCTTCGGCAACACAAAATGAGGGACCTTCAACGTATCTTTGCCGCCTATCTGGACTACCTGGGAACCCAACGCCTGGACCCGTCACAGTACCTGGAAGTCGCCCGCGCACATATTCCGCAGTGTGAGTGGCTTAACGGGGCGGAGTTCTGGGTGGACGGTTTCTCCGGTTTTACGCGGCAGGAGCGTCTGACGCTGGTGGCATTGGCCCGGGCGGATGCTCGGTTGGAGGTTACCCTACTTATGGACCCGGGGCATGCCCGGCTCACAGATTTGACCTCGCTGGATGCGTCCGATCTGTTTGCCAAGACCGCCCGCACTTATGTGGAGCTTCAGCGCAGCTTTCGCAAGGACGGGATCGAGATTGAAGCCCCCGTCGTTCTCGACCCACCCACGTTGCCACGCTTCCAGGCAGCGCCGCAGTTGGCAACCCTCGAGCGGACGCTATTTCAGGCCACGCCTCCACCATCCGAATCGGCGAAACCGGCAGAACCGGCGGTCCGGGTCTTTGAAGCCTCCAATCGGCGTATCGAGGTGGATTACGTGGTCGCGGGCATTGCCCATCTGGTCCAAACCGACAGTGACAGGCTGCGTTATCGTGACATCGGCATCACCGTTCGTGACTTGCAGCCTTATCACGATCTGCTGGCGTCAGCCCTGGAGGCTCGGGGGATTCCGTATTTCATCGACCGCCGCCGCCCGACCAGCCACCACCCGTTGGTCGAATGGCTACGCAGCTTCGTGCAGCTTCCCTTGGACGGGATGTCGCCCGACACCGTCCGCCTGTTGCTCAAGACCGGGTTGCTTCCGGTGGACCGTGACGACTGTGATCTGGTCGAAAACCATCTGATCGCCACCGAGCTTAGTGGTCTGGACTCCTGGTCGAAGCCGTGGAAGGTGGGGCTGGGGCGTTGGAACGAGGGGGAAACTCCGGAAAGGCAACGCGCTGTCGACCAGCGGCTCGAACGGCTCAACCGCACCCGGCAGAGATTGCTGGGTGTGTTCAAGCCGTGGGTGGACTTCGCCTTCGCCGGCCAGACGCGAACCTCGCTCGAGTGGGCGGAGGCATTGACCGGCCAACTGGAAAGCCTGGGGATAGTTGCCTCGATGGGGCAATGGGCGGAAGCAGCCGAAGCCGACGGCGAGTTGGACCGGGCAGAGGAGCATCGTCAGATATTGCGTGACCTCGGCAAGTTGCTGGATGAGTTAGCCGCCGTCTTGCCGGATGAGCCGCTCACGCTCCGCCAACTTGCCCAGATGCTCGATTCCGCCTTGGCCCAGTTTTCCCTGGGGTTGGCTCCGCCGACGTTGGACCAGGTTTTGGTCACCGGCATCGAGCGTAGTCGGAACCCGGACCTCAAGGTGTTTTTTGTGCTGGGCTTTAACGACGGGATGTTCCCGGCGGTTCCCGTCGAGGATGCCATTCTTAATGATGATGATCGCGTCTGGCTGGAGGCCAACGGTTTGCAACTTGCGCCGTCAACCAAGGCGCTTCTATTGGAGGAGCGTTTTCTGGCGTATGTGGCTTTCACTCGCCCGTCGCGTAAGCTTATCGTCTCCTACGCCGTCGCCACCGAGGACGGCAAGGAATTGCGCCGGTCGCCGTACTTGGAGGACCTGACCACCGCCTGTCCCGATGCCGGCCGACACCGAGTCGATGATCCCTTCGTGCACCGTGCCGCCTGGGGCGTGCGCAACCGCCTCGATCTGGCCACTCACCTCGCCTACGAGCTGGGCAGCCGCCCACCCCTGGAGCACGACCGCTCCAACCAGAGGAAATTGTGGAACGCCCTTTACCAGCGGGCACACTTGGACGCGGTGATGAGTGGCCCATTGCGAAGGGCGTTAGCGGCTTTGGTTTACGAGAACCGGGCGGCTTTGGGCAGCGACTCGGTGGCGAGCCTTTATCCCGAAACCTTGCACACCAGCGTCTCACGGCTGGAGACCTATGCCGCCTGCCCGTTCAAGCACTTCGCCGAGTGGAACCTGAAGCTGGAGCCGCGGCGTTGCGTGCGCATGCAGCCGGTGGACATCGGCAAGGTCCATCACGCGGTGCTCGAGCTGTTCGTCAAGCAGCTTCTGGCGGAGGATCGCTCGATTGTGGGCCTCGACGACGACGAACTCGCCCGGCGACTCGAGGAGGCTGTGCGCTTGGTTGCCCGGGAGTTGCCCGAGGCGGGGGCGGCATCGTTGGCTCGCGATCAATACGTGCTGCGGCATACCCGAAGCCAGCTCGAGCGTGTGCTGCGCATGCAGCAAGCCATCTATGCTTTGGGTGCATTCAGGCCTTTCGGGGCTGAACGGAGTTTCGGGTTCGAGGCTGACGACTCTCTGCCGTCGCCGGTTATTGATACGCCAGCCGGGCGCCAAGTGTTGCTGCGCGGGGTTATCGACCGCGTGGACCTGGCGGAAGTGGATGAGGGGATGTTGGGTGTGGTGATAGACTACAAGCGGACCCCGGGCAAACGGCTGGACTTGTGCAGTGCCTACCATGGTTTGTCGTTGCAACTGTTGGCGTATCTGCTGGTGCTGCGGCAGCACGGTGAGGCGATGGTCTGGCAGCCGATTGTGCCGGCTGGTGCTTTGTATGTGCCGTTGGTCGAGTCGTATCAGAAGGTCGATCATCCGGACGACACCAAGGTGTCCGAGCAACTTCCCACTACGGGTGCGCCTCTTCCCCGTGGGCTGCTCAATCTTGAGTATGTGGATGTGCTGGACCGCAGCTTTGCCGAGACCCGCCGATCCGAGGTCTACCAGGTGGCTCTCAAGAAGGACGGGACATTGGGCTACGTGGATCGGTCCGACGCCGCCGAAGCGGATGACTTCGCCCGCGTGCTCGAACAGACCGCCCGGCGGATCGGGGAACATGCCGACGGCATCCTGGACGGCACCGCGGCAGTTCAACCGTATCGCCTGGGCACCTTCTCACCATGCTCGTGGTGCGAGCAACAACCGGTCTGCCGGTTCGAGTTCCCCACCGCCAGGGTCCGCAACCTCGAACCGCTGAAACGCTCCGAAGTGTTCCGACGATTAGGGGGGGAAATGGAAAATGGAAAATGGAAAATGGAAAATGGGGAATAAGGGTGGTAACCGTTCACACCGGGTGGCA
>JAGLWJ010000646.1 GCA_023133475.1 Phycisphaerae bacterium
ATGTCGTAGCGTTGTTCGCCGGCGGTTCTTGTCCGTGCCACCCGGTGTGAACGGTTACGAAAAAAGTTACAGCTAAATTAGGGCGTGTCGGGTGGTAAACATTCAGTAAACCCGTGGTGAAGAGGCAACGAGGCAACCTAGCGCAAGCCTGCCGCTACAAACCCCACGCTATTCCGCATACGGGTTTACTGAATATTTACGCTCAATGCGGATTCGACGTATAGTTGGGAGTGAGCGAAGAGGTTCGATATGTTGAAGGCAAGTGTACCTCCACGAGCAGAAAGGCCCCATCATGAAACAACTGTGTTCAACCATCAAGAGTGTCGCGTTTCTAGGGATGGCTGCGGCTACCGCCGCGATGTCGGTATCGTGCGGCGGCCTGACGCAATGGGCCGAGTTGCCGTCCGGCGGCAAACGCCCCGTTGGCTGGACGGACGAAACGCACGGCAAGAGCGCACCCCCGGACTACGATGAGGTTTTTGCCCAGGGCAAGGTGAACCGGCTGGATATCACGATTGCGCCGGCTGACTGGCAAGCGATGCAAGACGACATGACCGACATGCTCGGTGAGTTCGGCGCGGTCGGCGACGGGCCTCCGCGACCGCCCGGGAACCCCGGCGATAGGAGGCCAGCCGGGCAGATTCCACCCGAGACGGTGCCGCCGGAAGCGTTCGAGGCGTGTGAGGGGATGCAGGAAGGAGATGCCTGCACCGTGTCTGTCGGGGGAGATGTCATCTCCGGAATCTGCACGATGCTCTCCGATGGCCGGTTGGCTTGCATTCCGGAAGGGGCGGCCGGCCCTCCTCCGGGCGACGGTCCTCCACCGGGCGGAGGAGGATGGCCGAGTGACGCCGGTTTGATCGGACTTCTGCCGAGGAACCCGATCTACGTGCCTTGCACCGTCGAGTTCGAGGGCAAGACGTGGTGGCACGTCGGGATTCGCTTCAAGGGGAATTCGACGTTGTCACATCCATGGCAGCTTGGTATTACCAAGCTGCCATTCCGGTTTGATTTCGACGAGTTCGAGGATGAGTATCCGGAGATCGACAATCAGCGGTTCTTCGGCTTCAAGAGACTGGTGTTGGCCAACAACTTCAACGATTCGTCAATGCTGCGTGAGAAGGTGGCGCACGACATCTTCCGCGAGGCCGGCGTGCCCGCGCCGCGGACGGCCTTCTATCGGGTGTACGTAGATTTCGGTGAGGGGGTTACATACTTCGGGCTCTACACCATGACCGAAGTCCCCGACGGCCCGATGTTCGATACGCAGTTCGGCGAGGACGGCGGAAACCTCTACAAGCCCGAGGGTGGCGGCGCGACCTGGGTTTCGTTCGACGAGGAGTCGTTTCCCAAGAAAACGAACAAATCCGAAGAGGACTGGAGCGACGTGGAGGGCGCCGTCACGGCGTTGCACGCCGACCGCTCCGATCCCGCCGCGTGGCGAGCCGGCCTGGAAACCACACTGAACGTCGACGAGTTCCTGCGCTGGCTCGCGGTGAACACGCTTGTCCAGAACTGGGATTCGTACGGCAACATGCCGCAGAACTACTACCTCTACTCCAATCCTGCCGACGCCTGGCGTCTGTACTGGATTCCCTGGGATTGCAACGAGGCGTTCAAATCGACTGCGCTCGGGCAACCTTTCGCACCCCTCTCTCTCAAACTCGACGAGGTGGACGAGAACTGGCCGCTGATCCGATACCTGATGGACGATCCTGTGTATTGGGCAACGTATGTCTCTCATGTGCAAGACGTGATCGAAGGTGCGTTCGCCGGCGAGCCGACCCAGGAGCGTTTCCGGGCCGCACACGATCTCATCGCGCCTTACGTGGTAGGCGCCGACGGTGAGCAGCCCGGCTACACGTTCCTGTTCGATTCGCGGGAATTCGACACGGAACTCGACAACCTTCTGAATCACGTGGCCCAGCGTAGCGAGGCGGCGATCAGCTTTTTGGAGGCCAATCGTGACTGAAGTAGCGACGATGCAAGCATGCCATGGCAGTCCTGAAAGACAATCGCCCGAACCTGATCGAGGATGCCCGGTCCCTGTTTGGCATCCTGCCGGCCCATGTGGATGTTGACTGTGGGAAACGTCGACGCCGGGGCTGGGACTGCAACACCTTCACCAGTTGGCCGGCGGTGTCAGCGCTGGTGCGGGTTGTCCGGAGCCTGGAGACGTGGACGGTTCGTCGGCAATTGGACGGGCAAGAAGCGGAACTCACCTCGGACTGGATGTGGGTCACCACCCTATCTGCATCGCAGGCCTCAACCCGGGCTGTCGTGAACATGGGCCATGACCGCTGGAGCATCGAGAACCAGGGGTTCAACGAACTGGTCAATCGCTGGCATGCGAACCACGTCTTCCGGCATCACCCCACGGCGATATTGATCTTCGTCCTGTTCGCGATGCTGTGCCTGAACGTGTTTATGGCCTTCTTCTGCCGGAATCTCAAGGCTGAGGCTCGCCGGGCGATCACGATGCTGCATGTGGGCAAGTTGATCGCCGCAGACCTCTACGCGGAGATCCGTGGGCCGCCAGCCGCGCCAACCTGATGCTCCCCCGATGACTCAGAGCTCCGTTTCCCCCTCACTTCCTCCATCGCCACCAAAACAACCTCGCTGACGCTGAGGCCGGGGCCTCCCCGCCCAAACCGACCCGAAAACCCCATTGCGAACATGCTCCCAATGCTATCCGCCCGCAAGCCCTTGGCCCTCAACACCTTCAGACCATACTTACGGAATCGCTGGGTGGAACCCGCCCTACTTTGACAAAAGGTCACTTCAAGACTAGAGTGGTTGGTGTGCGGTTGGACGCGAATGGGTATCCCACGTCTGAACATAAGATGGAGTTCTAATCATGCAAGGCAAACATTTGGCTTTGGCGACGGTGGGGATGCTGTTGATCGGCGTATGGGGCCTGGCGGCGGAAGAGAAACAGGATAAACCGCCCTTCGAGCCTTATGTCGGCGAGATAACAGCCAAGAACCTCAACGTGCGTAGCGGCCCCAGCACAAACTACTATGTGGTCACTCGCCTGCGGGCGGGCGACCGTGTGGGCGTTTTCGGCACAGAGCACGGGTGGCTTAAGATCGTGCCCCCGAGCGGTTGCTTCAGCCTGATCGCCGAACAGTACGTGGATCGCGGTGACGGTGTTAACGGAGTGGTCAACGCCGACAACGTCTACGTCCGGGCGGGATCAGAGTTGTCCAGCCACAATTACGCCAAACAACTCAAACTCAAAAGCGGCGCGTTGATCCGGATTATCGGGCCGGCTGATGATGACTTTCTCAAGATTGAGCCACCCGAGGGGGCGGCTTTGTGGGTGTCTCACCAGTATATCCAGCGTGTTGCCGGGGCGGTGTTTGGGGCTGAGTTGGCTGATGCCCGACAACATGACGAGTTGGCTGATGCCCGGCATGGTGACAAGCCGGCCAGTTCGAGCGGCGAACCGGCGGTTCCCCTCGAGGAAGGCCTGGATGTTGAGGTGGTGCAGGGCGAACCGATGCCCGGCTCCTCCGTCGCCGCGGCGGATCCTCAAGCACAGGAGCAGGCAACCGAGGATGACTCGGTTCCGGTGGCAGAATACCGTAGCCGGCTCGAAGCCCTGGACGCCAGGTTGAAGGAGGAGATGGGCAAACCGCTGGAACAGCGTGACTTCTCTGAGTTGCTGCCGGGTTTCCGCGAGTTGTCCGAGCAGGATGTGGACGGCTATACGAAATCCTATGCTGGTGTTCGGGTTCGTCAGATCGAGGCTGCCCGAGACATGATCGAGGGTGTGCGCAAAGTGCGTCAACTCCGGGAGGAGGTTCGCAGCACTCGCAAGGATGCCCTGGCAGAGCGGTCCAACCTGCGCCCATTGCCGGTCCGCATCGAGGCTGGATTCGACATCGAGGGCGAGCTTCACCCAAGTGCGTTGTATAGTTCACCGGTGGGGCCGCAGCGTTATCGGCTGATCGACCCGGATTTCACGCCGCCCCGGACGCTGGGTTACGTGGAGATTCCGCCCGATTCGGGCCTTGATGCCCGTGATTTTCTCGGGCGTCGTGTGGGGGTGCGAGCCCGTGAGCGCATTCTCCAAACCGGGGACGTGGACCCGATCTCGATTTACGTGGCGGCTGAGTTGGTAGTGCTCGACCGTCCCGACAAGGGCACGCGGGATCGCATCGCCGTAGACTCGAAGGAGGGTTCCGATTCAGACGAGGAGACCGCCTCTGCGTCGCACCCTTGAGTGCTCTGGTGGAGTTCGCAGGGCAGGTTGAAAACCTGCCGCGGCAAGTGGATTCCGAGTTTAGGGTTCCGCGTTGCGACATTTTGAGACCATGAAAATGGCTTATTTCTATAGCGGAGGATCGCGTTTTTCAGCGCTAGGCCCGGCATTTATGCCGGGTAAACAAGG
>JAGLWJ010000647.1 GCA_023133475.1 Phycisphaerae bacterium
GGGCGGGTTCCACCCGCCTTCCTCGCCGTATGGTAATCGCATCTAATTCACCGCGGAGCACGCAGAGAATGGAGAAAATGGAAAATGGGGGGAGGTAAAACATTGTCGTTGGGTACACTCCCTTCTTCTCTGCGTTCTCTGCGTCTCTGCGTTCATAAAAAATGTGGGTCAGCGGCGACAAATCCGCGGTGTTTAGCGGCGACCCGAAGAGGAGCGTGGAATGTGGATCATGGAGATGATGGCATGGAAACTTGGGGGACGAAGAACTGAAAATGTTGCCAAGTCAGCATTTTCCATTTTCCATTCTCTATTCCCCATTTCCGCCAGCAGGCGGGTGGAACCCGCCCTACTCGAGAACACCATGAGCACAGTGCCTGAGAAACGGATGGTGCTACTCGTCACGATGGGTGGACCACGGAGCGTGGGGAAAGTGAAAACTTACCTGCGCCGGGTGTTTTCCGATCCGTACATCACCGGCGGCGGCGCGGTGAAGCGCTGGTTCCTCCGTCATATCATTCCACACATGGCAACTGGGGAAACGCAGGCGAGGTACGCCTCCATCGGCGGCAAATCCACCGCACTTGAGGATGCACAACAACTCGCCCGGCAGGTGACCGAGACCTTCGCCACCCGGAACGTCACCGTACAATGTTCGGTGGCTACACGCTACGACACACCCGACATCGAAGGGGGGTTGATGATGTTGGCAGGGTCCGGCAACCCGCCGGTGACGCCGGTGTACCTGTTTCCACACGAAACCTCGACGATGACCGGGTCCTGTGCGGACGTGCTCGGGCAGGCGTCAGCCAGGCTGGGGATTGCGGTGGCCTCCGGCGTGCGGCACCTGGGAAACACCACCAGCTATGCCCGGGGCTGGGCTGATGCGATCAAAGCAGCGGTGCGCGAGCCTCGTGACACCTTTGTGCTTTTATCCTGTCACTCGCTGCCGCTTGCGATCGTCGAGCGGGGCGATCCATACGTGAGCGAAGTGGAACGCAGCATCGGGTTGATCAAGTCCCGGCTCGAGGGCCTGGCGTGCGGATTGGCCTATCAAAGCCGGCGTGGGAAGAAGTGGTTAGGCCCCACGGCAGAGGCGGCGGCGGCTGATGCCTATGAGCAGGGATTCCGCGAACTGATCGTGGTGCCGCTGAGCTTCGTGAGCGAAAGCACCGAGACGCTGGTTGACTTGGACCGCGAATTGCGCGACTCTGCCTTGGCATTGGGGTTCCGGCGGATGGAGCGGTTGGGCACGCCGGACAGGCTGGGTTTTTTGTGTTCGATGGTGGTGGAAGGTTTGTGTGAGGAGTGGGGTCTTGAGCAGCAATAGCACAGGCTGTCGTATCGCGGTGGTGGGCGGAGGGATTGCGGGGTTGGCTACGGCGTTTCGGCTGCGCGAGGAGATGCGGGCTGTTGATTTGCCCGGCGAGCTGGTCGTCTACGAAGAGTCCGACGTTTGCGGAGGAGCCACTCGCACGGAACGGATCGACGGTTTCGCACTGGACCGTGGGCCTAACGGCTGGCTGTCGAACGAACCGCTGACCGCCCGGTTGGTTGGCGAGTTGGGTTTGACCGGCGAGTTGGTTCGCTCGAATGACGCAGCCTGTCATCGGTTCATCTACACCCGTGGCAAGCTGCACGAGTTGCCGGCGTCGCCGGGCAAGTTTCTGCTCAGCGGCCTGCTCCGGCCTTGGGAGAAGCTCCGCGTGGTGGGCGAGTTTTTCACCCGCCGTCGGCCTGATGACGACGACGAGACCATTTACGACTTCGGTTGCCGGCGGTTGGGGCGTGGGTTTGCCGAGACCATGTTGGACCCGATGGTATCGGGCATCTTCGCCGGGAATGTGCGCGAGCTTTCGCTGCCGGCGACGTTCCCCAAGATGCGCTCGATGGAGTTGGAATACGGCGGCCTGTTCAAAGCCCTGATCGCCAAAAAACGCGAGCAGAAACGTAGCGGGGGCGAGGGGGGTGGCCCGGCAGGGCCCAGTGGCGTGTTGACTACGCTTGAGGGCGGGGTAGGGCGCTTCACCGAGGTGCCGGCGGAAACGTTGGCTGAGCATATCCGGAACAACCATCCGGTTAGCGGCTTAACCAGGGACGACGGCGAGTTTACGTTGTGGTTCGACGGGGCCAAGGAGCGGTTCGACGCGGTGGTGATGGCTGTCCCTGCCCACGCCGCCGCGGGGATCGTCAAGGGCTTCGCCCCCGAGGCGGCTGACGCACTGGGCGGGATCGGCTTCGCCGACACCGTGGTGGTGTGCCATGTATATGACTCTGACAGCCTGCCCGTGCAGCCGGATGGTTTTGGGCATCTGATTCCACGGCGTGACGGCATTCGTGCGTTGGGGTGCTTGTGGACCAGTTGTATCTTCCCCGATCAGGTGCCGGGTAACGAACTCTTGCTCCGCACGATCCTGGGCGGAGCCGGCGACCCGGGCATTATGGGCTTGTCCGATGAGGAATTGTTGGCTGTTGTGCGCGATAACACCGCCACGACGTTAGGGATTCACTGCCCGCCGTTGCGCACGTGGATATTCCGTCATCGGTGTGGCATCGCCCAGTACACGCTAGGCCATCGCGAGCGGGTGGCAGTGGCGGACAAGCTGTGCGACGAGGTGCCGGGCTTGGCGTTTGTGGGAGCGTCCTACCGCGGCGTGTCATTGAACCGTTGCATCCGCGATGCCTACACCGTTGCCCCACGGGTGCTGGGTCGTTTCGGGGTTGACGTGGCACCAATTCCCGAGGGTGCCGACACACCGTAGGGCGGGTTCCACCCGCCTTCCTGTGCCGCGAGAACTTCGGCGGGTGGTAACCGTTCACGCCCTCTGGG
>JAGLWJ010000648.1 GCA_023133475.1 Phycisphaerae bacterium
GAATTATCCAGGTTTAGCGGCGACCCGGAGGGGAGCGCGGAGCGGGGAGAATTGAGAATGGAAGTGGTATCAGGACAAGTTCTACTCGCCGCGCGATGCCACAACGGCGGGTGAAACCCGCCCTACAACTGTGATTACGCCGTTTTCTCAGTTTTTCACGTTTCCTTGTTACGCGCTCCCTTCTACGCGCTCCCCTTCGGGTCGCCGCTAAACGCTGCGGATTTGTCGCCGCTAAACACCTCGGCGCCGTTGCGAGCGTCCACATTCTCAATTCTCCATTCATCACGTTTCCCATCCCCCAATCAACTGCGCCTTGACCGCCTGGCACCGAAAATGGACGATTGGTAAGTTTTGCTTGGCGGAGGAAAACCATGCCAAACAACAGCATCGAAAAACCGGTTAAAGGATTGTGGGAGGCTTTCGGGCGGTTCGATTTCGAAGCGGTCAGACAATTTCTGCACAACGATTTTGTAGCCGAGTGGCCGCAATCCAACGAGCGAATCCGCGGCTGCGATAACTTCATCGCGCTCAACAAGAACTACCCCGGGCGCTGGCAAGTCACTATCAGACGGATCGTGTCACACGAAGACCTGGTTATCTCCGAGGTGGCATTGTCCCACAAGGAACAGATCGTGTACGCCGTATCCTTTTTCACGGTGGCAGAGGGCAAAATTGTGCACGCAGTCGAGTATTGGGGTGAGAGCAGCGATCCGCCCGCATGGCGCAGCCGATGGGTCGAAAGAATGTGATCCCCAAGCCGACCCGCATATTGTAGGGCGGGTTCCACCCGCCACGGCAGTGAAGGCGGGTAAAACCCGCCCTACGCCGGGTGTGCGAGAATCGACAGGTAGGAGTTCCGGCGATAGGCTATTGTGAAGTTGTCGGCGGGGTTTACTGTTGGGATTCCACGCATTGCAGGAGAAGGCAAAATTGCAAGCTGATGTCACCAAACTGCCCGGCAAATTGCAAGGCCCGGTGCAGGAGTACGTTGGGCTGTTGGAGGCTTTAGCCGCCCAACGGCTACTGGCGGTCACCGTTTTCGGCGCCGCAGCCGAGACGACCAAGGCAGGCCAGGCCGGAATGATCCAAAGCATCGTGGTATTGGATCGTTTGAGCCTCGAGTTTGTTCGGGAGCTGGGTGCTCAGGGGGCCACCTTGGGGCGGATGAACATTCAGGCTCCGCTTCTGATGACGCCGGAGTACATCACTGCCTCGTTGGATGTGTTCCCCATCGAGCTTCTGGACATCCAGCAGCGGCACGTCAACATCATGGGCCAGGACTACTTCGCGCCGCTGAAATTCAAGAAAGCCGACGTGCGGCTCCAACTCGAACGCGAACTCAAACGCGAGTTGATCCAGATTCGTCAGGGCGTCTTGGCGGCTGGCGGGCGGGATCAGGCGTTGACCGATATTTACTGGGGTGCGTCGGAGCAGGCGTTGCAGTTGCTCCGGGCGGTGCTGTGGATGCACGACAAGGCTGTTCCGGCTGCACCGGAAGCGATTGTCCGCTCTGCCGAGGAGGTTGCCGGGGTGGTGTTGCCCGGCTTGCAGCCGGCGATTACGGGGGCGCGGGAGATCGATTTCTCCGCGTTGCAGGGGTTGTATGAGAGCATTATTGAGCTGGCGAACCACACCGATGATTTATCTGTCTAGAAATATGTTGGTGGCGTTGTTGATCCTCTCCGGGCCGGCATGTGTCTGGGCGGGGGCGGTGCCTGCGCCACAGGCTCCGGTGGCTGACTATGCGGGGGTCATTCCGTCTTCCGCCGAGCAGCAACTCAACAGATACCTGTTGGAGCTTCAACAAAAGACTGGTGCTCAGTTGTGGGTCTTGACTATTGACACCACCGGCGGCGTCCCCATCCGCGATTTTGCGACTGACCTTGTCGAAAAATGGAAGATCGGGCAAGAGGGCAAAGACAATGGCGTCTTGATGCTGGTAGCGGTGAAGGACCGCAAGTACACCATCGAGGTGGGCTACGGCCTGGAGGGCGCCTTGCCCGATGCCTATTGTGCCAACATGGCCCGAGCGTATTTTGTTCCCTATTTCAAGCGTGGGCAGTTCGGGCAAGGCCTGTCCCTGGCTGTCTTGGAGATGACCGATACGATCGCCAAGGAATATGGGGTTGAGATTACCGGCCTGACAGCCCCGCGGTTGGCCCGCCGCACCCGAGCGGATTCCGGGCGTCACATGCGGCGGGCGACTGGTGGGTTGTGCTCCATGGTGTTCCCGATGCTGGTCATGGTGCTGGTGTTCAGTTCGATCCGCCGGCGTCGCGGGCTTAGCGGATGGGCTTTGCCGATGCTGTTTGGGATGGCCATGGGCAGTTCTCACCGCCGTTCGTCCTGGGGTGGAGGATTTGGAGGCAGCGGATTCGGCAGCTTCGGTGGGGGATTTGGTGGGGGTGGTGGCGGATCGTTTGGTGGAGGAGGTGCGAGTGGTGGCTGGTAAACCTTGCCCGACGTGTGGACATCAGAATGCGGCGTCGGCTGCCTACTGTGCAGCCTGTGGAGCCAGGATGATGAGCGGTCGAAAGGGTGGATCGTTTGCGGTCAAAGTGTTGTTGGTTCTAGGGGTGCTGTTGGTGCCGCTGGTGATCGTGGGCGGCTGCATGGTCGGCAAATATAACCATGTGATCGCCCTCTCGGAAAATGTTGATGCCGGATGGGCACAGGTGGAGAATCAGTTGCAGCGGCGTTTCGATTTGATCCCCAACCTGGTGGAGACCGTCAAGGGATACGCCGCCCACGAGAAGGATGTATTCTCCAACATTGCCCAGGCTCGGGCAGCCTATACCGGTGCCGGCACTCGCGGGCAGAAGGTTCAAGCCGCCAATGCCTTGGAAAGCGCCCTCTCCAGGCTGTTGGTCATCCGCGAAGCCTACCCGCAACTGCAGGCGAACCAGAACTTCATGAGTCTACAGGCTCAGTTGGAGGGCACCGAGAATCGCGTCGCGGTGGAGCGGAAGCGATACAACGATGCCGTCAAAAAGTTGAACACTTACTGCCGGAAGTTCTTCGGGCGGATGGTCGCCAATTGGGCGGGCGTCGAGAAGGCGGAGTATTTCGAGGTGGCGGAGGAAGCCAAGACCGTGCCCAAGGTGGATTTCGGATCGGATGCTCGTTGAAAGGATCGGGATCATGCGATTGCGGAGGTTATTACAGGTAGTGGCGTTGGTCGGTGCGATGGTGCTGGCTGCCGATGCCGTTGTGTCACAGGGCAAGGATGCTCCGGGCAAGCCCAAGCCCTCCAAGGCGGACAAGCCCCAGGCAAAGCCGGACTCCGAAGCCCTGGTCGATATGTGGGTGCGGCACGCCATGCCTGGTGAACATCACAAGCTGTTGCGGAAGATGGCCGGCTCGTGGGACATGGCCATCAAGTACCGGATGACGGCTGGGGATGCCGCGGTGGAATCAAAAGGGGTTGCGGAGCGCAAATGGATTCTCGGCAACCGCTTTTTGCTCGAAGAGTTCGACGGCGGCAATCTGGCATTGCCGTTTCAGGGATTGGCCATCTACGGATACGACGCTTTTGAGCAGAAGTACACTTCGGTGTGGGTGGATACGACGAGCACCTCGATCACCACCAACCTCGGCACTTGCCGGGACGATTGCAAGGTGATCACATTCGTAGGCCAACATGGCGACCCGTGGACCGGCATCAAGAAGCGTAGCCGAGGGGTCACACGCCTGATCGACGAGAACCAGCACGTGCTTGAACTGTACGAACCGGGCAGTGACGGCAAGGAGTTCAAGGTCCTGGAGATCGTCTACACGCGGAGAATGGAAAATTGAAAATGAAAAATT
>JAGLWJ010000649.1 GCA_023133475.1 Phycisphaerae bacterium
CGGCGCTTATTTTTTCACCTTAGCATGGAGGGAACCGCAGGGAATCCCCGCGCATTACGCTTTGCTCATTTTTATTCCACTTTCGGCGCTTATTTTTTCACCTTAGCAAGCACCTTAGCTTTTTTTCATATTAGTCCTTGACACGCCGCCGATACATTCTAATATGCGGATAGATGGATGTCTTGCTGGATATGCGATGATGAGTTCCGAGAACGTGCTCAAGGCGATGGCAGACCCGACGCGGCTCAAGATCATGCAAGCTCTTTTGCGGCATGAACTTAGTGTCACGGAAATTGTGGCTATGCTCGCCATCCCGCAGTCCACCGTGTCGCGGCACTTGAAGGTGCTGCGTAACGCCGAACTGATATCGGACCGCCGCAACGGGGTCACCGTTCATTATGCCCCGTCCTCGGTGGCAATGGGTGGAGACAACGACTCGTTGCAGTCGCGTCTGGCGCGATGGCTGGAGGATGAGCCGGTGCCACGAGGTTTGCAGGAGAGGCTCCAGCGGGTGCTCGAGCAGCGTCACGCCGAGACCGTGGACTTCTTCGAGAGCGTGGGGCAACGCTGGGACCAGATGCGGACGGATTGCTTCGGGAACAGCTTTCATCTCGAAGCCCTTACCACACTATTGCCGAAATCATGGGTGGTGGCTGACATTGGGGCTGGGACGGGTTACCTGCTGCCGGGGTTGGCGGCGGTCTTCGAGAAGGTTATTGCCGTGGAACCGGTGCCCGCCCTCTTGGAAGTGGCGCGGAGCCGGCTCGGGCCTGACGATGTCAATCGTGTTGATTTGCGGCGGGGCGATTTGCGGGGTTTGCCGATTGAAGATGGGGAGGTCGATCTGGCTATCGCCATGCTGGTCTTGCATCATGTTCCGGACCCCGATGCAGCCCTGGCTGAGGTCGGGCGGGTGGTCAGGTCTGGTGGGCGGATTCTGGTGGTCGAACAGCAGGCCCATCGCTGTGAGGCCTTCCGGGAGTTGATGCACGGCCGCTGGTGGGGTTTCGAGCCAGATAGTCTGGCTGCACAGGTCCGGGCAGCCGGTTTCCAGGAGGTGATCCGGCACGATCTGCGAACCGCCGGGCCGACCAGTGCCTCAGTTCCGCAAACGCCGGATTTGTTCGTCCTTACTGGCAAGAGGCAAGAGGCAAGAGGCAAGAGGTAAGAGGCAACGAGGCAACAAGGCAACAAGGCAACGAGGCAGGTGGGCTCGGAATGGAGTTTTGTGTTCAGGCTGCTCGGTGAGAGCGGTTGTAACGTCGAAAGATTTTGGAGATTTACCATGACAGTAGCCGTTGAGGATTACAGAGTTGCGGACCTTTCATTGGCTGACTTCGGCCGGCGGGAGATGGAACTGGCTGAGAAGGAGATGCCGGGGCTGATGTCCATCCGCAAGGAATACGCCGCCAAGCAACCGCTCAAAGGGGCTCGCATCACCGGGTCATTGCATATGACCATTCAGACCGCGGTTTTGATTGAGACGCTTAAGGAGTTGGGGGCTGACATCCGCTGGTGCAGTTGCAACATCTTCAGCACCCAGGACCACGCAGCCGCCGCGATCGCTAAAGCCGGCGTTCCGGTGTTCGCCTGGAAGGGCGAAACGCTGAAGGAATACTGGTGGTGCATGAGTCAAGCGCTGAGATTCCCCGACGGCGGCGGGCCTGACCTGATCGTCGACGACGGCGGGGATGCCACCCTGCTGGTGCACCTGGGCTTCGAGGCGGAGCAGGCTTACGAAAAGGACGGCTCCTTGCCCGACCCGAACAGCACCGAGGTCGAGGAAATGCAAGAAATTCTCACCGTGCTGCGAAATGAACTGAACAACAATCCCCGCCATTGGCATGATGTGGCAGCCGGGATTTGCGGTGCCAGCGAGGAGACCACCACCGGGGTCCACCGGCTTTACCAGCGACAGGAAGCCGGCACACTGCTGTTCCCCGCGATCAACGTCAACGATTCGGTGACCAAGAGCAAGTTCGACAACCTGTACGGCTGTCGCCACTCGCTGGTGGACGGGATCATGCGTGCCACTGACGTGATGCTGTCGGGCAAGGTGGCGGTGGTGTTCGGATATGGCGATGTCGGCAAAGGCTGTGCCCAGTCGCTGCGAGGCCAAGGTGCCCGCGTGCTGGTCACTGAGGTCGATCCGATCTGTGCGTTGCAGGCAGCCATGGAAGGCTATCAGGTGGTTCTGGCTGACGAGGTGATGGATAAGGCCGACCTCTTCATCACCGCCACCGGGAACTACAACGTCCTCCGGGCCGACCATATGGCCAAGATGAAGGACTGCGCCATCGTCTGCAACATCGGGCACTTCGACAATGAGATCGATATGGCTGGTCTGGCGAAGCTGCCGGGCATCAAGAAGGAAGAGGTCAAGCCGCAGGTCCATAAGTGGGTATTCCCCGACGGGCACTGCATCATCGTGTTGGCTGAGGGCCGACTGGTGAACCTGGGCTGTGCCACGGGGCATCCGAGTTTTGTGATGAGCAACAGCTTTACGAACCAGGTGATGGCTCAGGTGGAGTTGTTCACGAACCCCGACAATTATGATGAGAAGGTTTACGTTCTGCCGAAGCATCTGGACGAGAAGGTTGCCCACCTGCACTTGAAGAAGCTGGGTGTCAAGCTCACCCGCATGACCCCCGAGCAGGCGAAGTACATCGGCTATCCCGTAGACGGCCCCTACAAGCCGGAGCATTATCGGTATTAGCAACGGCTTGGGTCCCCCACCCCGTTCGCCGGTCCTTCGGACCGACGAAACTGGGGCACCCGTGCCGCTCCCTTACGGTCGCGGTACTGATCGCGGTACTGATCGCGGTACTGATCGCGGTACTGATCGCGGTACTGATCGCGGTACTGTCTACTGAGGGATTT
>JAGLWJ010000065.1 GCA_023133475.1 Phycisphaerae bacterium
GCTTGGCCATGCCACCCGTCCGCGATTTATTCCCACATTCTCGCCTCATTGATTTTCATTCACTTCCGATCACCAGTCGCACGAACCGCCGCTTGCCGCGCTGCAAAACCTGCCCGGATTTGATCTGCACCGTGCCCTGGGGGTCGGGCAGAACTTCGCCGTCCAACCGCGCGCCCTTTTCCTTGAGCAGGCGACGGGCTTCGCTCTTGGAGCCGGCAAACCGGCAATGCACCAGCAAGTCCACCACCGAGACCGCCCCATCGACAACCAGTGTCCCCGGAACCTCCACTTCGTCAATCTCGTCGGGCAAACCTGCCTTGCCCGCCCCGTGAATGCGGAAGAACTCGGCCTTGGCCTGTTCACCGGCTTCGGGACCGTGGTATTGCCCGATGATGTCCTTGGCCAACTCGATCTTGGCATCGCGCGGATGTGTTTTGGTGGTGTCAAGCAACTCTATTATACGGCTGACCGGCACGTGCGTGAGCAGCTCGAAGTAGTTGCGCATGGCCTTGTCCGGGATGCTCATCAGTTTCCCGAACATGTCCGTCGGGCTTTCCGAAACGCCCACGTAGTTGCCCAGCGATTTGCTCATCTTTTCATGCCCGTCCAACCCCACCAGAATGGGCATGATTATGACGATTTGCGGGGGTTGGCCGGCATTGCGTTGGAAGTCTCGGCCCATCAGGTTGTTAAACGTCTGGTCGGTGCCTCCCAGTTCGACGTCCGCCTCGATCATCACGCTGTCCCGCGCCTGCATCATTGGGTAGAACAGCTCGTGCATGTAAATCTCGATACCCTCGCTCTGCCGCTTGGCGAAGGTGTCCCGCTCGAGCATCCGAGCCACGGTGACCTTGCCCGCCATAGCCAGCACCTCGGCGAAGTTCATCCTGGACAGCCACTCGCTGTTGCGGCGGACCTCCAGCTTTTCGGGGGAAGTCTCGATAACCTTGCCCGCCTGGTCGAGGTAGGTCTGGGCATTGGCTTGCACCTCATCGTCGCCGAGCACCGGTCGGGTTTTGGATCGGCCTGTGGGGTCGCCGATCATGGCGGTGTAGTCGCCGATGATCAGAACCCCCTTATGCCCGAGGTCCTGAAACTCACGCATTTTGCGGAGCACGACGGTGTGGCCCAGGGTCAGGTCCGGCGCGGTCGGGTCCATGCCCAGTTTCACACGCAGCGGTTTGCCGGTCCGGGCGGATTGCTCCAGCCGGAACCGCAACTCCTCGATGGCGTAAATCGCGTCGCAACCGCGGGCCAGCACGCCAAGCTGTTTGTCGATGCTTGGGGTCGTCAAAGTCATCCTCCTCATCAATCTGGCGTATGGATGCTACCATTCAACAAACGTAGGGCGGGTTCCACCCGCCGCAGAAGTCGCACACAATCCCCGTTGCATCATTTCCTGGCGGTTTTCTTTTTGGCGACTTTGGCCTTGGTGGTTGTCTTTGACGTTTTGGCGGTTTTCTTTTTGGGGGCGGCGGATTTCTTGCTCACGGTTTTCTTGGCAGCGGGCTTTTCCGAGGATCTTTTAGTCTGTGATTTTGCGGTTGCAGCTTTGGTTTTTGCCTTCTTGGCCTTTTTCCTGGTCTTTTTGGTGTGTGAAGTGGAAGCCTCCGCCTTCCTGGCTTTGGCGAACTTGGCTGCCAGCGGGTCCGGGGGGATCTTGGAATCGATGGGATAGATTTTCAGCTCCCGGTAATAGCTTTCGGCTTCGAGTCGCTCCAGTTGAGACTCGACATCGCCACGCTCGACCGCTTTGAGCAAAGTTACGGTAAGACCATCCACGTAGCCGGCCAGCTTCCACTTAAACTGTGGTGGCTCCTTGGCACTCATACTCCTCCTGGGGGATGGTGTCGTTGTCGATGTCGATGTCGATGTCGATGTCGACGTGGACGTGGACGTGGACGTGGATGCGGACGTGGATGCGGATGTTGCTTTAGAATCGTTCACAGAGCACCTGACAATCTAGTGACGCGTCAACCTTCATTATGCGGGCTGCCGTCGGCCCTGCCGCGAAGGGCGGAATCGGCTCAGCCAAAACCTCACGGGATAAAAGGATGGCTGCCACCACCGCAGCCCAGTATCCATGTTCCCAGAGTTCCTTCGCTCCCGATGATCTCCAAAGCGCGGAAAAAGTCCAGTATAAAATACAGCGTACTGGCTCCGGTGACCAGCACCACCACCGTAATGCCAACCGTGACAAAGGTGGTTCCCCGGATCATCGCATCCTGCTTCATGGTGGCGATGATGTGCGGTCTGGCCAGTATGAACATCGAGACCAACACGGCGGCGATCGTCGGCCAAATCGAGATCGAATGGATATAGCTGTAAATCCACACTCTGCGGCTGACCGGAGCCTCTCTCCCGAACTCGCCGGCATGAGCCTGGAGATGGTGCCCTCGAATGTAGTGCACTCCGTTGCGGATGACCCCGTTCTTGGCATCACCACCGATACACCAATATACCATCGTGTAGCTGACGAAGTTGGCCAGCCCCACGAAGATGATCCAAATCAATAGACGGTTACGGGTAACGCGATTCAAGTTGGTCCCTCGCGGGCACTCATCTCGGCGAACGGCACAGCCGCCCCCATGCACGGGGGGTAATTATAGGGGAAGCGTCGGCAATCGGCAATGTGCCCGCCGACGAAGTTGAAGCCGGCGTGTGATCTGGTAGGGTGTGTGCTCTTGAAGATGAGGCAACGAGGCAACAAGGTGTCTTCTTCTGAGCCCGCTCGATGCCAGAGTGACTTCCGTTGGATTGGCTTGGCGTTCGACAACTTCCGTTTTTCACCCGGCGAAACTACCACTACGAAGTGTTGCATCTGCTGCCGTGGGGTCTGTTGGCCGGCATGGTGGAGGGGAACATTTCCGCCGTAGTGGCGGCTGAGACTTTCGACGGGAGCAGGTTGCTGATTACGGTGACCAGCACAACCCCGGTGGCGGCATTCCTGGCCAGTCTGCTGTGGGGCATGCTCTGCGTCGGCCGGCGTAAGTTGCAGGTTTTCACCGTGGCGTGTTGTGGGGTGTTGCTGTTCGCCGCCACGGTGGGCTTGACGCCTCAAAACCAATGGGGTGGATGGTGTTTTGCCGTACAGATGGCTTGTGCCCAATTCTGCATGACCGGCGTGGTGACGACCCGGTCGGCGCTTTGGAAATCGAATTATCCCGCTGCGGCGCGCGGACGGATTACCGCAAGGCTTCAGGCTTTGCGAGCGATTCTGAGTATGATCGTACTGGTGGCGGTTTCATGCCTGTTTGATTACGACAATAGTGCATACCGCTATGCCTACCCCCTGGCGGCGGTGCTTGGCATGTTCGGCGTGTTTATCGTGCAACGAGTTCATGTTCGCGGTGAGCGGAATGAACTGAGGCGCATAAGCACTTCCGCCGAGGAAGAACTCAATCCCGGCTGGGTGGAGCCGTTCAGCCTCACTACGCTGCTGTCTCCCGGGCGGGTCCTCGAGCGAGGGCTGCGGGTTCTGCGAGAGGACCGCCGGTTTCGCAAATACCTAAGTGCCCAATTTCTGGGTGGAGTGGCCAATCTGATGGTGCGCACGGTGGTGGTGGCGATTCTGGCTGACGAATTGCTCCCAGGTATCGGGCGTTTTTACTCGATCAGCATCGTGTTGCTCGATGTTCTCCCGCGGCTTCTGATGTTCGGCAGCTTAGGCCGATGGGGGCGGTTGTTTGATCGGATCGGGGTGGTGCGTTTTCGCATCGTCAACGCGATAGGCTGGACTCTTTCGCTGGCGGTCGGAGGTCTGGCGACGTTTCTGGTGGTCAGCACCGAGCGTTTCGGGCCGATAGTCATTCCGCTGGCGATGGGTGGGTTCGCGTTGCGTGCGATCCTGCAAGGTGCAACTTTTGGTGGTGGGATCGTCGCCTGGCACATCGGGCACCTGCACTTTGCCAAGCCCGAGGAGGCGGAGGTTTATATGGGCATCCATGTTTCGCTGACCGGGCTGCGTGGGCTGATCATGCCCGGGCTGGGGATTCTGCTTTACGGCTGGATCGGATGGTGGGTGTGGATGGTGGCAGTGGCAATAAGCCTTTTAGCGTTAGGTGGTTACATAAGCCTCGCCCGCGACGAAGCCCGCGACCACAAGGGAGCGGCCCCCCAATCAGTACCGCGACCGTAAGGGAGCGGCCGGCCAATCAGACCTGCCCTACTGCGGAAAACCGGGAATTGGAGAACTTGGCTGAACGATTGTCTGATGTATAGAATAGAACAACAGCGTATGGGTTAAGTGTGCTGCGAGGGAATATCATGCAAGAACAAGACCTTGCCGAACTCAAAGACCTGAGAATAGCCCAGCGCCTGCGCAACGAACATCTGATGCTCCGAGAAATCACTGCCAACCTCAAGGCTGTTGCCTGTCAAATACCCGACTCAAATCGCCGGCAGTGGTTCGCGGAATTGAAGAACCGATACGAGCAGTTCCGCGCCCACATGACCAAGCGGATCGCGTTGGAAGAGGTGGGCGGTTTCATGACTGCGGTGGAACAGCGTCAGCCCTCATTCGCCCCGCAGATCGAACATCTGCGTCAAGCCCATGGGCGAATCCTGACTTTGATCAACTCCGTGCATCAGGAACTGGCGGAGCTTGATCCGTCCGACACCGAGACACTCAACAACTGCCGGGTGCGTATCGAGTTTATTCTCTCGGAGGTTAATCAGCATGAGCGTAGCGAGGAGGTGCTGGTGGGATTCTTGTTTGCCCCGGAGTTCGGCGAAGAGGGCTGAAGCCATCGTAGAGTGTGCACCGGGCCTAGCGCGACGGGGGACGCGAATACCTGATGCAATTCGCGTCCCCCACGGCTAAAGCCATGGGCCACCCAACCATCAGGTGTAGGGTGGGTGGAACCTCGCGGAGCGAGGTGGAACCCACCAAGCAGGGACGAGTCCAAAGTCCCGCTGGTTTCCAACTTTGGACTTTGGACCAGGGACTTTGGACTTATTAAGCGGTGTGGTGGGTTTCGCCAGCCTGCGGCTGGCTCCACCCACCCTACTGTTGCTCGTTTGAGGCGGACTCCAACCGCCGGCGTAATGCGCCGCGGCTGATCCCCAACAGCCGGGCGGCTTTGGAGACGTTGCCGCCCGCCCGTTTCATGGCTGTCAGAATCGCACGCCGTTCCAGTTCCGGCAAAGTGCAATCAAGCAGCCCTTGAGCCTGATCGTCAGTGGTGCTCGAGCCCACCGTGCCGGCAATGCCGAGATGTTCCGCCCCGATCACCCCATCCTCCTGAAGCAATGCCGCACGCTCCAACACGTGCAACAACTCGCGGACGTTCCCAGGCCAACGATAGCCCACCAGCAGCCGCCGCGCCTCCTGGGACAACTGGGCGGCAGGCTTACGGTACTTCTTGCACAGCTTGCGGACGAAATGCTCAGCCATCAGGATAACGTCGTCGCCACGCTCGCGCAGCGGAGGCAAGTGGATGGTGAACACCTTCAGGCGATAGTACAGGTCTTCGCGGAATCGCTTGTCTCTAACCCGCTCTACCAGTTCCGCGTTGGTGGCGGCAATGATCCGTGCGTTCATGGGCATGTCACGGGTCCCGCCCACTCGCCTGAAGCTCTTGGCTTCCAGCGTGGTCAGAAGCTTGGATTGCAATTCGGTGGGCAACTCGGCGATCTCGTTGAGGAACACCGTGCCGCCCGATGAGATTTCGAGCAAACCTTTCTTGGTGCTCTTGGCATCGGTGAAGGCACCACGTTCGTGGCCGAACAACTCCGACTCGATCAACTCACGCGGTAGCGAGGCACAATCCACGTGCACGAAAGGATGAGGCGCCAACGGGCCTGTCGAGTGGATATGCCGTGCGAAAAGGTCTTTCCCGGTCCCCGTCTCGCCGGTGAGCAGCACGGTGGGCATCTCTGCCGCCGTCGTCACACCGGGTGAGATCACCAGCCCGGCAAGGTCCAACGCCCGCCGGAAGGCCTCACTCTTGCCAATCATCTCCACGGCGCTACGCTTGTCAGGCAAGGTGCGCTCGTACAGCTCGATCCGCCCGCGAAGCCGCTCGGTCTCCAGGTTCCGCTCGACGATGAAGCTCAGTTGCTCGAGATCGACCGGTTTCTCGATGTAGTCGTTGGTGCCCTCACGCATGGCGGTTACCGCGTTGGGGATGGAGCCGAACGCTGTCAGCACCACAATCGGAAAAGTGTGCCCGTCCGCTCGGATGTGACGAATCAGGTCCAAGCCGTTGCCGTCCGGCAGGCGGATGTCCACAATGGCCAACTCCGGAGCCAGTGCCCCGATCTCCTCCATCGCTGCCGCCACGGTCTCCACGGCGCGGCACTCGTGCCCCAGCCTCGACAATTGCAGCTTCAGCGAGCGGAGCAGCGACGCCTCATCGTCAACAATCAGGATGTTAGCCACAACCTACGGTCCCTTCGCTTGAATCATGTGCAGCCGGAAGACGCAAAGTCACCGCCGCCCCTCCCCGGGCATTATTGCGAAACTCCAACGCTCCGCCATGGGCCTGCAAGATTCGCCGGGCCAGATGCAAACCGATCCCCGTACCGCCCGGTTTGGTGCTGAAATAGGGCGTGGCGATCCGTTCGAGCACCTCCGGTGCAAATCCAGGCCCCGAATCCTCCACCCGCAACTCGACCCACCGCGGCCTGTCCCCCTGCCGAGAGGCCTCGATGCTTACCACCGAGTCAGCCGGGGAAGCTTCAACGGCATTATCCACCACCGCCAGCAGGGCCTGCTCGATACGCGGGGCATCAACGTCCGCGCGATATCCGTTGCCGGGCTGGGCAAACTCCAGACGGATGCCCCGACGCCCGGCGTCCGGCTGCATCACCGACATCACCCGCTGTACGATCTCACTGACCGCCACCGGCTTACGCTCCAGGTCGATCGGGCGACTGACCATCAGCAGTTCCCTAAGCCAGCGGCTCAAGGAATCCACCGTTTTGATCATCTGCTCTTGCCGGGCGTGGCTGTCGCAGTCCTCGGGCAATTCCATGAACGAAGCCTGAGCCAACGCCCGGATGCCCGCCAACGGGTTGCGAATGTTATGCGCGACGGTGGACGCCACTTCGCCAATGGCAGCCATCCGCTCTTGTTGAACCATCCGCTCCTGTATCTCGATCAGCGAGTCCGCCATTTGATTCACCGCCCGCGAAAGCGTGCCCAGTTCATCGTCCGAATGGTGTGGTATGCGATATCGCAAATCGCCGGAGGCGTGCACCTCTGCCGCAACCTTCAGGGCATCCACCGGCTTGAGCACCCAGTTGCGGACCAGATGCACGCCACCTGCCGCCAGCAGGAACGCCACCACCGCGTTGATGCTCAGGATGGCGGTCACCGAAGCCTCCTTGCCGGCTACGTCCGCAACTGTCTGGGTCAGGGCGACGTCACTATGCCGAGCAAAGTCAGCCAACACGCGGTGCATGGGCTTGATGTAGTCGGGAACGATTTCGTCGTTCAGCAGAGCCCGGGCCTGCTCACGCCGCTGAGTATTGAGCAATTCCACATACTCGATGCCGGCACCGGACAGCATCGAACTCAGTTCCACCAGTCGGCCCTTGAGTTCAGACATCTCGACGTCTTCCTGCTCGACCGGCAGGTTGGCGATCCGGTTGGCGATCGTCCGGCAAAGGTTGCTGTAGCGTGTGTCCTCGAGCCGGTCTTGCCGCGCCCCCCGATCACGCAATTCCTCAGCCAAGCTGCCCAATAAACCGCGAATTTGTTCGGTGTCGCGGGTGGCGTCCATGACTACGGTAAACCGTTCCTTGGCTTCGCCCATGTAAATCTGGATGCACCAGACGCTCACGCACACATTGGCTACGACCGAAAGGCCAAAGACCGTCAGCAGGAACCGGAATTTCCCGTGTAAGCTCATTGCACCATGAAAATGGTAGGGCGGGTTCCACCCGCCTTCTTGGCATGACACGGCGGGTGGAACCCGCCCTACAACTGTGATTACGCCGTTTTCTCAGTTTTCCACGTTCCATTTTTTATGAACGCAGAGACGCAGAGAACGCAGAGAAGAAGGAAGGGAGTGCACCCAACGACAATGTCTCCCCTCCCCCCATTTTCCATTTTCCATTTTCCATTTTCCATTTTCTCCATTCTCCATTCTCCATTCATCACGTCCCCCACCGCTAAAATGCTACGTGTCTTTGGGTTTGGGGGCGGCGTCGGCTACGGCTTGCAGGAAACGGCCGACGTCCTTGGGGATGAAGACAGCCTTTTGCTGCAACTGGCGGACACGCTCGTCGATCAGGCGGTTAAACTGCAAGTCCCGAAAGACTTGCATCAAACGCGGCTGTATGGCTTCAAAGTCCGGCTCGATGGCGGGATCGATTGCGTCGCAGCGCACCAGGAACAATGCCTGATCGGTCTCGATGATCGAGCTAATCTGCCCCTCGTGCAGTTCAAAGAGTTTTTCGACCGCCGGCTCCCAGCGCTCGCGCACGCTCCCGCGAGTGAGCCAATCCCACACACCGCCTTCCTCGGCGTGGATGCCCTTGGAGTGTCTGGTGGCAACCGTCGCGAAGTCCACCCCGTCACCAAGTTCCGCCAAGGCCTGCCTGATTAGCTCGTCGGCACCGGGGTTGTCGCCGCTCGATTTACGTGGGATTTCAATCAGTGACATTTTCCGGCGTTGAGGTTTGGTCAAATCGTCTTTACGCTCCTCGAAGAAGCGAACCAGTTCCGCACGTGTAGGGTCCACCACTCGCTGCATGATGGTCTGATGCAAATGACGCATGACCACCATATCACGCCGGGTCCGCTCCCGATCCTCCGCCATGGTCAACCCCTGCTCGCCGAGGGCCTTCTCATAGTGAGCCTGACGCCCGCCGTACTCGCTGTTCACCCGCTTGCGTATCGTGTCGTCAACAAGACCTTGGAGGAACTCCTCTTCCGGCTGGCTAAGCCGTTTGGCGGCTTCCTGATAGAGCAACAAGGTGCGGGCCTGGTGGCGGAACTCGTCGATGATCTTTTCCTCAAGCAGCTTCTGATAGCGGTACGGAGTGAGTGTCTGGGCGGCGTGGGCAAGTTCGGCACGGATCGGGCGCAGGATGCCCTCAGCCTCGATCACGTCACCGTTGACGAACAGCCGCGACACCGGCGTGCCGTCATCGTGCTGGGTTGCCGCCCGTTCGAGGCGATCGGTTTCGAGGTCGTGCAACGTCTGCGTCCCGGTGCGGTCCTTCTCAATAAGGCCCGGGCTACATCCCAGCGTGATAACGGTAATGCCGACGGACAGGCAAACAATTCCATGAACGCAAAACCGCAGAGGGCGCGGAGTGTTGCCTGGAAAGAGGTTGCGACCAGATTGGATCACGTTGCGTTTTGACCGTGTGTTTATCATCTGTTTAACGCTGATTTTGCTGTCTCCTCATGTGCCGGTTGGGCGAGCAGCTTGCGCAACAACGGCAGAATGGTTTGCGGCTCCAGGTAACTCGGGCTTGGCGGGCGCAGGTGGATAGTTCTCGAGTCCGGCATCCGCACCGAACCGGGGGCATCGGCAAACACGCCCTGCACCGCCGCCACATGACGCACGGTGAATACGATATCAGGTTCTCGCACAATGATCGAGTCGATTTTCCACGCACGGGCCAACACTCGAATCTCCGCCAGTTCCAGTAGTCGCCCCACCGCCGGCGGAAACAGCCCAAACGCATCGACCAGGTCGTTCTCCATTTGGCGCAGGTCCGCCATTGTGCGGCAGCCCACCAGGCGCCGATAGATTTCCATGCGTGACCGGGACGAGGCAATGTACTGCTGAGAGATTTGTGCGGTGAGGTTCAGCTCGAGGTGGACGGGTTTGGGGGTTTCGTCGGGTTCGTTTTTTATGACGCGGATGGCCTTTTCCAGCAGGCGGCAGTACAGCTCGTACCCCACCGCGGCGATATGCCCGCTCTGCGCTGCCCCGAGGATGTTGCCCGCCCCGCGAATCTCCAGGTCGCGCATGGCGATGCGGAAGCCGGCTCCCAACTCGCTGAAGTCTTCGATGGCTTTAAGCCGCTTGGCGGCTTTGGGAGTGAGCGGGCGATCCGCCGCGAGCAGCAGATAACAATAAGCCCGATGCTTCGACCGCCCCACCCGGCCACGCAACTGGTGCAAGTCCGCCAGCCCGAAGCGGCCCGCCCGGTTGATGAAGATGGTGTTGGCGGTGGGGATGTCGATCCCGCTCTCGATGATGGTGGTGCAGACCAGCACGTCCGCCTGCCGCCGGGCGAAACGGGTCATCACCTGTTCGAGTTGGTTCCCTTTCATCTGCCCGTGCCCGATAAGGATACTCGCTTCCGGGACGATTTTCCTGATCCGGTCCGCCATTGCCTCGATGGACTGGACGAAGTTGTGCACGAAGAAAACCTGCCCGTCGCGGTTCATCTCACGCAGGACAGCGTTGCGGATCAACTCGGCGCTGAACGGGCGCACCTGGGTGGCGATGCTGCGGCGGTCTACGGGCGGGGTGGCCAACGCGCTTATGTCACGCAGGCCCAGCATGGACATGTGCAACGTCCGCGGGATGGGCGTGGCGGTCATGGTCAAAACGTCCACCGTCGCACGCAAACTCTTAAGCCGCTCCTTGTGCTCGACACCGAAACGCTGTTCCTCGTCGATGATCACCAGACCCAGGTTCGCAAAACCCACGTCCTTGCTGAGCAGGCGGTGGGTGCCGATCAGAATGTCGATCTGACCCTTGCGGGCTTGCTCGACGATGCGAGTCTGTTCCGCACGCTTGCGAAAACGCGAGAGGCAAGTGATGAAAAACGGGTAGTCCGCGAAACGCTCGCGGAAGCTCTGATTGTGCTGCTCTGCCAACACCGTGGTCGGGACCAGCATCGCCACCTGTCGGCCGTACTCGACCACCTTAAAGGCCGCCCGCATGGCCAACTCGGTTTTGCCGTATCCCACGTCGCCGCATAACAAGCGGTCCATCGAGACCTCTTTGGTCAGGTCGGCTTTGATGGACTCGGCGGCGCTGAGTTGGTCCTCGGTTTCCTCGTAAATGAAGGAGGCATCGAACTCTTTCTGCCAGGCGGTGTCAGCGGGGTAGGCGGTGCCGGTGTAGGCCTCGCGCTCAGCCTGGAGGCGGAGCATGGATTCCGCCAGGTCGGTTACCGCACTCTCGACCTTCTCGGTGGTCTTGCGCCAGCGGGTGCCGCCGAGCGTGGAGAGCTTAGGCCTCAGACCCGCCGCCCCCACGTATTTCTGCACCAGGTCGATCTGCGAGGTGGGCACGTGGATCATCGCTTGCTCGGCGAACTCGAGGGTGATGAACTCCTCTTTCTTGTTCGAGTCACCCTTTCGCAGGGTTTGCAGCCCTTTGAAGCGGGCGATCCCGTGGATGACGTGCACCACCAGATCACCGACCTCCAGATCGGTCCAGGTTTCCAATGAGGTGGCGGCGTGCACCTTACGGATACGGCGTCGAGGGCGAAGACGCTGGAAGACCTCGTGGTGCCCAACCACGATGGTCTTGGCTGACACCCACTCAAAGCCGCGATGCAGACACCCGAGAGCCAGGACAAGCGATTCAGGGCATCCGCCCACATCCTCGACGACCATCTCGGTGAGGCGTTGGCGTTCCCCTTCGTTGTCGCAGACCACCACGACGGTATGATCGCGGCATATTCGACACAGCTCGTCTACCGCTTCGCCTGCCTGCCCCTCGAACCGCGTCAACGAATGGACCTCGAAAACAAAGGCGTCATCGCCGGAGACAACGGCAGAGCCGAATCGGCCCAGGTGCATCTGGTCGAAGTCCGCCACCCTGGCCAGCACTTGGTTCACATCGTAAAGACAATCGTGGTCGGTTATTCGTTCGTAGTGGATTCGCCCCATTTCCTGCACTTCAGCCGGCCCGTCCAGGACGATGAGGGTCTCCGGCGGCAGGTAACTGAGGAAGCTAGCGACGCCGGCTGCTACTGGTCGGCCGACAGAATCAACAGGCGTGGGGATGGAGAGCTTATCCAGCTTGCTCAGGCTTCGCTGGCTGCTGGGGTCGAACCGGCGGATTGATTCGATCTGATCTTCGTTGAACTCGATGCGGAAGGGCAGAGTCTCGCCCGGGGCGAAGATATCCACAATGTCACCACGGCGAGCACAGTCGCCCGGAGACTCCACCAATTCCAGCCGCTCGAAACCGCGTTGGATCAGCCACTCGGAGACATCGTCAGGCCACCGCCGCTCACCAACCACCAGATGCAACGTGTTGGCTGCAAGAGCCTCCCGCGTGGGCACCGGCTGCATAAGGGCGGGAACCGGGCAAACCAAGATGCCCGGCGCCGCATCCCCACCGTCAGCCAACAGCGAACAAAGCCGCAGGCGCTCAGCCTCGATCTCACCGGCAGCCACACCCTCGCCCGGGGATGTCTCCCATGCGGGCAACAGTGCGCACTTCACTCCGCTCAGCAGTTCGAGGTCGTCGAGAGCTTCGTCAGCCTCTTCCAGGTGTGCGGTGACGTATAGGACTCGGCGTCGGGTATGGGTGTGAGCCAGGGCGGCTACCAGCGGCGCAGACGATCCCCACAGCCCCGAAACGCCGACCACCCCCCCACCTCGCCCGAGGCGGTCGATCAGGGCTTGCACTTGGCGGTCGTTGGTGATGGTCGGGACCATCATGATGCGACCGTTCGCCATCCACTACACAGTCCGATAACCATGGCGCCGCCACTTTCGCTGCGGCGATGCGGTGTTTTCATCGGACACCTTCAGGTGCCCGATAATAGAGATTCGCTTCTCAACCGCAAGCAGAAAGCGATCTGCCCAATCAGTGCCGCGACCGTAAGGGAACGGCGACGGGTGTCAACCGTAGGGTGGGTGGAACTTCGCGGAGCGAAGCGCAACCCACCGCATCGACTGATGGTTGGGTGGCCCATGGCT